>CALZIC010000146.1 GCA_945787285.1 uncultured Desulfuromonadales bacterium | reverse complement strand
TGACATAGTTACGGGCTTCAAAGAGGAGTCTTGAAATGCCTATAGCCAAGATAGAAGCTGCCCTCGAGGATATCCGCCAGGGCAAAATGGTCATTCTGGTCGACGACGAAGACCGTGAAAATGAAGGCGACCTGGCCATGGCCGCTGAAATGGTCACTCCCGAAGCGATCAATTTCATGGCCCGGGAAGGGTGCGGCCTGATCTGCCTTTCCCTGACCGAGGCCCGGGCCGACGAGCTCAATCTCCCCCTGATGGTGCGGGAAAACACTTCTTCTTTCGGCACTGCGTTCACGATATCGATCGAAGCCCGCCGGGGGGTGACCACCGGAATTTCCGCCGCCGATCGCGCCCATACCATCAAGGTGGCGATCGCCGATGAAACGACCGCTTCCGATCTGGCGCGCCCCGGGCACGTCTTTCCCCTGCGCGCCAAAAAGGGCGGGGTGCTGGTCCGCGCCGGTCAGACCGAGGGTTCGGTCGACCTGGCCCGCCTGGCCGGGGTCAAGCCTGCCGGGGTCATCTGCGAGATCATGAACGAAGACGGCACCATGGCGCGCCTGCCCCAGTTGCAGAAGTTCGCCAAGAAGCACGACCTCAAGGTCGTCACCGTCGCCGATCTTGTCGCCTACCGCATGCGTAAGGAACTGCTTGTTCACCGGGGGGCCGAAACACAGATCCCGACCCCTTATGGCGGTAACTTTACCGCCATCGCCTATGAAAACGACGTGGACGATCTGCAGCACATGGCCATGGTCAAGGGAGACATCTCCGGGGACCAGCCGGTTCTGGTGCGTGTTCACTCCGAATGCCTGACCGGCGATGTGTTCGGGTCCCAGCGCTGCGACTGCGGCGACCAGCTGCAGGCCGCAATGCGCCAGATCGACGAGGAGGGGGCGGGCGTCATCCTGTACATGCGCCAGGAAGGGCGCGGCATCGGGCTGGTTAACAAGCTCAAGGCTTACGCCCTGCAGGACCAGGGACACGACACTGTCGAAGCGAACGAGGCGCTCGGGTTTCAGGCCGACCTCAGAGACTACGGCATCGGTGCCCAGATCCTGGCTGAGCTCGGCGTTAAAAAGATCCGCCTGATGACCAACAATCCGAAAAAGATCGTCGGACTCGAGGGCTACGGCCTGGAGATCGTCGAGCGGGTGGCCATTCAAATGGATGCCTGCGACACCAATATCAAGTACCTGAAGACCAAGCAGGAAAAACTAGGACACCTGCTCGAAAATATATAACCTGCATCCGTGAATTCCGTCCGGGCAATAGCGCATGCCATTGACCTGCCTAAGCGATCAAAAAATCACCGACGAACCTATGGGTGCGCCTCGGATTTTTTGTAACACTTATTCAGGCCAAGCACTTACGCTCTTATCCCGTCCCGAATCCACGGATCCAGGTTTAATCCCGCACCCCGGTGGCGGTTAACGTGATATGGGAGAATTGATTTATGGCCAAGGTGATTGAAGGAACCCTCGAAGCCAAAGGGCTTAAATTCGGAATTGCGGTCAGCCGTTTTAACAGTTTTATCTGCGAGCGTCTCCTCGAAGGGGCCGTCGATGCCGTTGTACGTCATGGCGGCGCCGAAAAGGATATCGACATCGTGCGGGTTCCCGGCGCCTATGAAATCCCCATGGTCGCCAAGAAAATGGTCGCCGGAGGCAAGTACGACGCCATCATCTGCCTCGGCGCGGTGATTCGCGGTTCGACTCCCCACTTCGATTACGTCTGCTCCGAAGTCTCCAAAGGGATCGCCTCGGTGAGCCTCGACAGCGGGGTCCCCATCGCTTTTGGCGTGCTGACCACCGACACCATCGAACAGGCGATCGAGCGCGCAGGAACCAAAGCCGGCAACAAGGGGTTCGAAGCCGCCGCCAGCGCCATTGAGATGGTCAATCTTTTCAAGAAAATATAACCAACATGAAAAAAGGTACCAGAAGACAGGGGCGGGAACTGGCCCTGAAAATCATCTATTGTCTACAGGATCAGGATGCCTCCTCCTTGGAAGTGGTTTTCGACGATTTCTGGAGCAATTTCCGTTTCCGCAACGACGTGCTGGGCGATCCGCTTGACGAGTTCAAGGAGCCGATCTCGCTCGATGTTCGCGACTTTGCCGAAGACCTGGTGCGCGGGGTGTCCGATCACCTGGAAAAAATCGATGAGGTCATCGAGCAGTTTTCCACCAACTGGGCGCTTGACCGCATGGCCCGGGTCGATCTTTCCCTGCTGCGGCTGGCCACCTTCGAAATCCTTTTTCGCTCCGATGTGCCGACCAGCGTGGCCATCAACGAGGCGATCGAGGTCGGCAAAATCTACGGTACCAAAGAGACGCCGTCCTTTATCAACGGCCTGCTCGATAAAATTTCCAGGACACACCGGCCCGCCGAGAAATGAGCCAGGCGACCATCGTCGATCTCCCTTCGGACCGGCTGGAAGCCGAGGTGGTGGCGGCCTTTTATTTCGAGGACGTGCGTCCGCTGTGCGGCGGCTGCTCTCTTCTTGACTGGCGTATGAACGGCAGGCTCTCCCATCTGCTGGCCTCGGGGCAGGTGACAGGCCGTGCAGGCGAACAGATTCTCATCGCCAACAATGGCAAGCTGGCCGCCGAATGGGTGCTCTGGTGCGGAGGCGGACGTTGGCAGGGGCTGGGCACCGAAGGGTACCGGGGACTTGTTCGTCACCTGCTGCAAAGTTGCAGTGACGCAGGATTTTCACGGGTGGCCCTGTGCCTAACGCCTCTCGATGATTTCGATGCCTCCGCCCTGGAGAAAGAAGTTTCAAGAATGCTCAGGAAGATAAAGGGGAGCCGACTCGAATGCCTCCTTTGCTTCGATGCCGAAGAGCCTTCAATTGGTTGAACCTTTCCAGGCACGTTTCGGTCGATAAAGCGTGCCCCCTTCAGACCGTATTTATCAAGAGGGAAGAATGAAAGAAATAAACGTAGGATTGCTCGGTTTCGGTACCATCGGTACCGGAGTGGTCAAAATTTTACAGAATAACGCCAAAATCCTCGAGGACCGCCTTGGAGGGCGCCTGGTGCTGACCCGCATCGCTGACCTCGACATCACCACCGACCGCGGTGTGACGGTAGATCCCGCTATTCTGACCACCGATGCCGAGCAGGTACTCAGCGCTCCCGATATCGATGTCGTGGTGGAACTGATCGGCGGTTACGAGCCGGCCCGCAGTTTCGTGCTAAAGGCTATCGCAAACGGCAAGCATGTTGTCACCGCCAACAAGGCGCTGCTCGCTCTGTATGGCGATGAAATCCTCCAGGCCGCACAGGCCAATGGGGTCGAGGTCTTTTTCGAGGCGGCTGTCGGCGGCGGTATTCCGATTATCTCTTCGATCAAAGAGAATCTCTGCGCCAACGACTTCGGCAGCGTGTTCGGCATTCTTAACGGCACCTGCAACTATATTCTGACCCGGATGACCAATGACGGGGCGGATTTCGCCGATGTCCTCAAGGATGCCCAAAACGCCGGTTTTGCCGAGGCCGATCCGACCTTCGACATCGAGGGGATCGATACCGCCCACAAGCTTGCGATTCTGATCTCCCTCTGTTTCGGTACCAAGGTCAAGTTCGACGATATCTACACCGAGGGGATCTGCGACATCTCGGCCCTCGACATCCAGTTCGCCAAGCAGTTCGGTTACAAGATCAAGCTGCTGGCCATTGGCAAGGAAGAGGGCGGCCAGGTCGAAGCCCGCGTTCATCCGACCATGATCCCCTGCAACTACCCGTTGGCCGACGTCGACGGGGCCTTTAACGCCGTGCGCCTGGTCGGCGACTTCCTCGGACCCGCCATGCTTTACGGCCAGGGCGCCGGAATGGACGCCACGGCCAGCGCCGTGATGGGCGACGTCATGGCGATCGCCCGCAATGTACTGAGCGGAGCGACCAACCGCGCACCGGCCATGGGCTACAGCCCGAAGGCGGTCCGGGAGCTGCCGATCAAGGCGATGGACGACATCGTCAGCCAGTACTACCTGCGCTTCGCCGCCGACGACAAGCCCGGCGTCCTCGGCCAGATCTCCGGCATTCTCGGAAAGTACGACATCAGCATCGCCTCGATGATTCAGCCCGAGCGCCAGGTCGGCGGCGCGGTGCCGATCGTGCTGATGACGCACGAAGCTAAAGAAGCCAACATCCGCAAGGCGCTGGACGAGATCAACGCACTCGCCATCACCAAGGAGAAAAGCCGCTTCATCCGCATCGAGAGCGGGTTGGAATAACCGTTGATTACAGAAACAGCTGAACAGAAAAGGCGCCTTTCGGGGCGCCTTTTTTATTTGATATATCGGGGGGCTAGGGTCTTAACTTAATGTGAAGTCTTAATAAGAAGTGCGAATTTGGATTAAGCCTTTGCCTTGGCCGTGAAGTAGGGTGGGCTGTGCCCACCGCCTTTGGGAGGCAAAAATCGCAGGACCAAAATCATTCAAACCTGAAAGCAAAAGGCGTTTTTACCACGGGGGACACGGGGAACAGGGGGGGGACTTCAAGGCAAGGCATGTATCCGTGTTGGACCGAACCGATCGCGACTGAAGTCGCTCCTACATCAGTCCACTGCCCACACATCACCGATCTTCAAGTTTGCCAACCTGCCGCAATGCCTCATACAAGACGATGCCCGCCGCAGTGGAGAGGTTGAGGCTGCGCACGACGGGGGAGAAGATCGGGATGCGGATCGACTCGTCGGGGTGGGCGTCGAGCAGCTCTTCGGGCAGCCCCTTGGTCTCCTTGCCGAACACGATGAAGTCGCCCGGTTCAAAACCGGCCTCGACGTGGCTTTTAGAAGCCTTTTTCGAGGTGTACCAGAACCGGCCGTCGGGAAAGGCGCCCTGCAGCTCGTCCAGCGATTCCCAGCGGCGTACGTCGACCGCTTCCCAGTAATCGAGGCCGGCCCGCTTGAGGTGTTTGTCATCGATGGAGAAACCGAGCTTCCCCACCAGGTGCAGCACCGTGCCGGTCGCTCCGCACAAACGGGCGATATTGCCGGTATTCGGCGGAATTTCCGGCTCAACTAATACGATATGAAAAGGGTTCATAACGGTTCGGAGTTCTATGCTCGAGGTTCGGGGCTAGGGTCTGGGGGCTGAGGTTCGAAGTTAAACATGGAACATCGAACCTGGAACATTGAACAGGCTTATCTCCAGCGGCGATGCACCCAGAACCACTGGGTGATGTCCTTGCGCACCGCCTGCTCGATGATATCGTTCAGTACCGCGGTGTTGCTGAGTACGGCCTCGTCGCCCGGTTCGTTTTCAAACTGGATCATCGGTTCCACGACCACCTCATAGCGGTAGTCCTTGGTGCGGTAGACGAAAACCGGCACGATGGGGGTACCCTGCTTCATGGCGATCTGGGTGATGATCGGGGTGGTGTAGGCCGGGCGGTTGAAAAAGTCGACGCGCACCGCCTCGTTGCGGGAGATATGCTGGTCGAGCAGTACAGCCACGCCACGGTTTTTCGACAGGGAGCGCAGGATGCGGCGCGCGCCTTTCTTGCTCTCCAGGCACTTTCCGCCTCCGGCTTCGCGCAGTTTCTCGAAATAGCGGTCCACGTAGGGGTTTTTCATCCGCTTGGCGACGAAGTCTGCGGGAAATCCGAGCAGGGGCAGAAAAAAGGTGCCAACCTCCCAGAAGCCGATATGCCCGGAAAGGAGCAGAGCCCCTTGGCCTTCGGCATAGGCCTGCTGCAGGTGCTCCAGGCCTGAAAAGGTAAAATATCTTTCGAGATCTTCCTTGCCCTTGAACATGTCGAGTCGCAGCATCTCGATGCCGCTGACGCCGAGGTGGCAAAAGACCTCGCGGACATTGCGGTCGATCTCCGACTGGCGCATTTCCGGAAAGGCGTGCCGCATGTTGTGGCTGGCGGTTTGGACGCGCTTTTTCTGAACCAGCCGGCTCAGGCTGCCGAGGTGGCGGCCGAAACGGAGGGCGGTTTCGCGGGGCAGGGTGCGGGCGATCAACGCCAGCGTCATGAAAAGCGCGTATTCAGCGCGGTATTTGAGGTCTTTTTGGGTCATCGGGATGGGGTACCTTCTGTTGGATTTCGAAGGCGGCATATTACCATGAGAGGTGGTGGGGGGCAATAAAAAGGGAGGAAGGGCAAAAAGCAAACCCTTAAAATCGTTATTTACCACGGGGGACACGGGGAGCACGGGGGAAATCAAAAGAAGGAGAAAGCTCTTTGTGAAATATATTACAGGGATTGGGGGAGGGGGAGGAACCCAGATCCACAGTTTATGTTTTAGGCCTTTCCCCGTGTTTCCCGTGGTAAAAAAAACTACCACCATCGGTCGGGATTTCATCATCGGTGGCCATTGTGTGTAAAAAAAGGCGGGTTCCGAAGAACCCGCCTTTTTGCTTGGTATCTGATGCTGGCTTTACTGCTGGCTGGCCTGGAGCGCCTGGTCGATATCGGCGATGATGTCATCAATATCCTCGATACCGACCGATACCCGGATGAACTCGGGCAGAACGCCGGCCGAAGCCTGCTGCTCGGCGGTGAGCTGCTGGTGGGTGGTGGTCGCCGGGTGAATGACCAGGGTCTTGGCGTCGCCGATGTTGGCCAGGTGGCTGGCGAGCTCGACGCTGTCGATGAATTTGGCGCCGGCCGCTACGCCCCCCTTGATGCCGAAACCGAGAATGGCGCCCTGTCCCTTGGGCAGGTACTTCTGGGCCTGGGCGTAGTCCGGGTGGTTCTCCAGCCCGGGGTAGTTGACCCACTCGACGCAGGGGTGCGACTCGAGGTGCTTGGCCAGTTTGAGAGCGTTCTCGCAGTGGCGCGGCATGCGCACGTGCAGGGTTTCGAGCCCCTGCAGGAACTGGAAGGCGTTGAAGGGCGAGAGGCAGGGGCCCATGTCGCGCAGCA
>CALZIC010000145.1 GCA_945787285.1 uncultured Desulfuromonadales bacterium | reverse complement strand
CGGCAGGGTGTCGCCGGTGTACTACGGATACCTCGCTTCCCTCTATTTACTGATCACCTTCGTCACTCTCCTTCTGGCATCGATCGCCCGCTAAACCGGCACGCTATACACGTTGCCCCCTTTTTCACCGGAAGGACGTTCCCATGGAAATCTCCCAGCTCGTATATTTTATCGGCGCATCGATGCTGCTGACCCTGGCCCCCGGCCCCGACATCCTTTTCGTGATCACCCAGGGGATATCCAACGGGCGCAAGGCCGCAATCCTGACCGCACTGGGGCTGTGCAGCGGCATAACCGTCCACACGGCAGCGGCCGCCTTCGGGGTATCGGCGATTTTCTACACCTCTGCTCTCGCCTTCAGCCTTCTCAAGTACGCCGGTGCCGCCTACCTGCTCTTTCTCGCCTGGAAAGCCCTTCGCAGCCAAGGGGGCTCTGGGTACGCTTCGAACGCTCCCCCCCCGAGCGGAGTCGCCTTGTTCAGACGGGGCGTGCTGATGAATGTTCTGAATCCGAAGGTGTCCCTCTTTTTCCTGGCCTTTCTCCCCCAGTTCGTCACCCCCGGGGCAAACAGCATCGCCACCGAGATGATCATACTGGGCATGCTCTTTATGGCTCAGGCTGTTATAATTTTCTGCACCGTCGGCTTTTTCTCCGGGGTTATGGGTAACCGCTTCCTGAAGAGGCCGGCGATGGGGCGAACCCTCGGATGGGCCTCGGCGGCCATTTTTGCCGGGCTCGGCATCCGGTTGGCCTTTGCTGAAAGGTAGCGGCCGCCGGCCCCCGCTGTGGCCATCCCATCGGCCATTGATTCTTTTTTTCGCTTCATAGTATATTCAAAAGACTGGTCCGCAACGAATTTCAGGCTCTGGAGACATCCCGGTCATGAACGGAAGTTCTTCCGAAAAGACAGACAAAAGCACCCGCCTGAGATCGCTCTTTGACCACCTGCCCCTGCCGGTCATCCTTTTCTCTCCGGACTACCGCATCGAAGACCTCAACCCGCCTGCGGCCCTCCTCCTTCAGATACCCGTTTCCCGGCAGGCTCAAAAACTCCCCTATGCAATCGAGATAACCCCTTCATGGCTGAAGAAAGGGCTACAAGAGGCGACAGGGAACTCAGCGGAAGACTGCTCGGTAAAAAAGGCATTGCCTGAGGGCGGCAGTGAAAAGACATATGAAGTCAGGTTCCAGAAGATGCTGGACCATGCCGGTCTGCTGACCGGCATGGTTGCCACCTTCCACGATAGTCCCGCCGGGATTCTGGCCCGCTGCCCGCGCGAGGAATGCGAGCAGCGCAACCAGGCGCTGTTCGAAAACACGCATACGGTCATGCTGCTGATCGACCCCGCCTCAGGGGATATCGTCGATGCCAATGCGGCGGCCTGCCTCTACTACGGCTACAGCCACCCCGTCCTTGTCCGCCTCAATATCAGCGACATCAACACCTTGTCGAATGACCGCATCAAGGCGGAAATGGCCAGGGCCAAAATCCAGAAGCGCAGCTCCTTTTATTTCAAACACCGCCTTGCCAACGGCGATATACGTGATGTGGAGGTCTACAGCGGCCCGGTTGAAATTAATGGGCGTCACCTGCTCTACTCGATCGTTCACGATATCAGCAACAGGGTGTCAGCCGAAAGGCGGCTGCAGAAAATCCGTACCGCCGTGGACCACAGCCCGGCATCGGTCGTCATCACCGACCGTCAAGGCACCATCGAGTACGTCAATCGAAAATTCACTGAAATTACCGGATACGGCCCCGATCTGGTCCTGGGCAAAAATCCCCGAATGTTTAAAAGCGGTCAGACCCCCGAGGCAACCTTCACCGAGCTCTGGCAAACGATTCTTTCAGGAAAAGAATGGCGGGGCTTGTTTCAAAACCGCAAAAGAACAGGGGAAATCTTTATCGAAGAGGCCCTCATCTCCCCGGTACTCGATGATGAGGGTGAAATAACTCACTTCGTGGCCGTAAAAGAAGACGTGACCGTACGGCAGGCGCTGGAATCGAAGATCTGGCGCCAGGCCCATTTTGACAGCCTGACGGGACTTCCGAATCGCGCTCTCTTTTTCGACCGCCTTGAACAGACCCTGAACCAGGCCCGCCGCAGCAGCAGCGCTTCCGCCCTGCTCTTTATCGACCTGGACCACTTCAAGGAGGTCAATGATACCTATGGGCACGGCGAGGGAGATATCCTGCTTCAGCAGGTGGCCGAACGGTTCAGTGGCACGGTGCGTGCCAGCGATACGGTGGCTCGTATGGGGGGGGATGAGTTTACAGTGATTTTACAGAATCTGGAAGGCCGCAAAGACGTGGTTCAGATCGCCGAGAACCTGCTGGCAAGAATCATCGAACCGTTCGACCTGGACGGTTGCTGCGTAACGGTTACCGGCTCGATCGGCTTCACCATGATATCGGCCGGGGCCACCCCTGAAGAACTGCTGATTGAGGCCGACCAGGCCATGTACCGCGCCAAGAGCATGGGGCGCAACCGTGTGGCCGAATTTACGGCGACCGCCCCAGCCTCCCCCTGAATTCCCCTGCAAAGACGCCTGGCGAAAAGCTTCCGGGCCGAGGCGCCCCTCAGGAAGACTGTTCCGCTTTCTTCGTCTCCAGGTCATGGTACCTCGCCATGATCTGCAGAAAATTTTCGACCAGTTGGGGGTTCAACTGGCTGCCGGCTGCCCCCCGAAGCACCGTCTCCACGTGTTGGAATTCTTTGGAGCCGCGGTAGATCCGCTTGGTGCGCAGCGAGTCGTAGGTATCGGAAATCGCCGTCATCTGGCTGGCCAGGTTCTGCTGCCAGTTCACCTTGACCGGGGGATATCCCTTCAAATCGTAGCGCATATGATGTTCGAAGGCGGTCACCACCGCCAGCCGGGGCACCCCCGGAATATCGAGAAGATAGTGGGCTCCGGTCACCGGGTGCTGCCGGATGATGGCCCACTCGTCTTCGGTTAATTTTTCGGTTTTATTCAGTACCTCTTCCGGAATAAAGAGCTTTCCCACGTCGTGAAGCATGGCGGCAATACCGATGTCGTGCAGCAGCGTTCCGGTAATCCCCATGGCTGTCGCCTGCGCCAGGTTGAGAACACAGACGTTGGTCGAATGGGTGTAAGTGTATTCATCCATCGCCCTCAGCGGCGCAAGGGCCAGCAGAGGATCGGCGTCGCTGGCAAAAGCGTCGATAAAGACGGTGACAACCTCCGAAATCCCCACAACGTCAAGCCGCTTGCGCTTTTGCACCCCCTCGTACATTTCCAGAAAGAGGGTCATTTCTTCGCGCGAGATGTCGGCCCCGGCTGTACCGGTCTGCCACCCTTACTTCGACCTGCCCCAGGCGTATATTTTCGGTCGACAACAGATCCTGCGTCGCCTTGCCCTTTTTCCCGAGATCGCTGATGAGGGTAAGGATTTCATGGTCAACCACCTGGCGCCTGATGCGGATATGGCTGATCTCCTTCTCCTTCAGTACCCTGGAGAGGCGGGAGACGTACATGCTGCTCTCCAGCGGAATCCCGCCGGCAATAAGTTCATCTTCGACCCGGATCAAAGTCACTTCCGTATCAGAGCCGATGCCCTCGGACAGGCTCGCCAGGGCTTCGGCGCACAGGTGCTTTACCTGCTTGTGAGTGATCGGGTACAGGGTGGCGGTGGAAATCGCCGCAGCCAGATGCCGGACGAACTGTTGCAGGGCCTCTCTCTGTGCGGCATTCACGGGCGACCTCCTTGTCTGGCCAGCAGGCTTTCTGCAAGGCGCGTCAACTCACCTTTTTTCCCGGCGGCCAACTGCTCGAGCAGAGCCCGGGCCTTCGGACTATCATAAGCGCCGAGCGACCGGACGACCTCGAGCTTCAGGCGATTGTGAAGAATCGGGTTGCGCAGGCTCCTGGAACCGAGAAACTCCTCCAAATCGGAAAAAACAGCAGGATTGCCGATTTCGGCAAGGGCCTTGACGGCGCCTCTTTTCAGTTCGAACAGCTCTTCGCCCCCGCCTTTGAGGGAAAGGAGCTTAACGACCTCGCGCAGCACCTCGGCACTTCGGCTCCCCCCGCTAAGCCGTACCGCGTTGAGCTTTCGCTCCAGTTCCGAAGCGCCGAGTTCCTTGAGGAGGTACCGGTCCGCTTTCGGGTCGTTGAAATGCAGGTAGGTTTTCATCACCTCGAGATGCACCTTGGGATGCCGGTGTCCGACCAGCCGGCCGACCGCCGTCAGGAAACCGGGATTGTTCGTTTCCCTGAGCAAAACGACCAGGTTTCGGACAAAAAACCAGCGCGGGTCATGCAGCCGGGCGGCAATCGCCTCGCTGGCGGCCTCCCCCAGGTCGCCGAGACAAGCCATATAATAGCGCCGCATGGCCAAGCTCTCTTCGTCGGCGAGCAGTTCAAGCAGGGGTTCGGCAAAAGGTGTTCCGACGCACTTGATCAGGGCACGTATCTGGTCGTGCTTTTCCTTCCCCCACAGCTCAAGGCCCTCCAGGACCTCCTGAACGAACTCCGGTGTTTTCATATAAGCCACCGCCTGTGTCGCCAGAGGCAAGGTGAAGGGCGCCGTTTCATTGTCGAACATAAGAAGGCGGCCATGGGCATCCCGAAGCGCCTGAAAATCGCCTGTTTCTAGGAAGTAAGCGAGAAGGTCGTCCAAATTTCGACTCAGGGACTGCGACTGCTCTTCATCGGGATCGATGGTGTCGATCAGTTCGAGGATAATGGCACAGACCTGTTTTTCGATAAAATGCGAGGACAGCGCCCCCTTGAACTCCTCCAGGTACCGGCCGAAAGGCGCTTTTTTCGGGACGGTCTTAACGACCGACTTGAGGGTCTCCTGGTAGTTCTGAGGAACGAACTCATCGGTCTTTTCCTCCCGGAACAGGATTTTGATCCGGTTCTGGACCTCGTCTTCGGAAATAGACCGGGTTGCGGAAACCTTGCGCATCGGCTCGGTCTCGTTCCGATGGTGAGCTGACTGGCTGAGCAGGGTCATGATCGCCTGGGGGACCACCATCTGGTCTTTTTCGATCTCCTGCAGAAGGTCGAGCAGGGTTTCGTTCTGAAGGTGGAGGAGGATCTCTTCAACCCATTGCTTGCGCGTCGCCAGGGAGCGAAAGGCACTGGAGAGAAACTGACGGCGGACCTCGGGGCTGAGCTTGTCTATGAAAGTGGCCAGCTTATCAAGGGCCTCCTTGCGCAAATTACCCTCGATCTGCTCCTGGTCCAGTCTCTTCATATAAGAGACGATGTTTGCATCGTAGCTGTCCAGCCGATTCCAATCGCCCTCTGACCGCCGGGCGCTGATGAAGTCGGCCAGGGCCTGCGGGTCGAGACTGCATGCCGCAGGCCCGCCTCCCGTGGTCTCGAGTGTCCCGTCCAGCAGTCCGCCGATAAACGATTCCCACAGAGACTCCCCGTAATCATCGCCCTCCGTGCCGATGCGGATCATTTCCGTCGACTGAAAGACGCTGTAGTCGACCGCCTTGACTTCGATACCGCGAGCACCGCTATCGGCCATGACTCCTGCCAGCCCCCCCTGCTCCAGCAGGTCTTCCCGGCGGGTGGAGAGTTTTTTAAGAAACAGCAGGAGCTCTTCGAGGATCAGCCCCTTTTTAAAAGAGAGCGAAGCGATGCCGTGCTGAAACAAGCAGCCAGCCAGTTCTTTGTAGACCGGGTTGTTCCTCTCGAGAACCCCGTCTCCCACCAGCAGCACGTCGCGGGCAATACCGAGAGTCAACTCGTCGGCAAGCTCGAAAAATTCAGCGAAAAGCTCCATGACCTTTATGGCCGAAGATTCGATGATTGGGTGATTTTCAGGGTAGGAAACAACATGATGGCGGGAAATGTTGAAAGCGTAAAGAACCTGCCCCAGAACTTTGGTATCGAGGTCCAGCGGATGCTTCTCTATGTAGGGTGGTGACAAGGGTTCTTCGTTATCCATCTATCCCCCAAACGTCAGACACCTTGCCGACGCATTATCATTCGAGCTGTTCAACGGTTTTCCGACAGGCCGGTCTTCATTGCAGAAACATTGCCGGAAAAGGGACGTTGCACAAACAATGTTTTCATCGAGCCGACCAACGAACAAACATGATTTTCAAGTATTGCCCAGAGAAACCACAACGGTCAAGGTTAATCCTGCCCTCCTTGCCTCCGGCGAAGCCCTTTTAGCCGTTGACGCCCCCCATGGGCCATGAGATAATTCACGCTTCTTAACGGAGGAGTTATGATCATTGTTTTCGGCCTGTTAGCGACTGCGGCCTGCGCAGTGGCATTTTTTATCGTGGTCAGCCATACCTTCGCCTGGTACGAACAGGCCAACCGGCGCCCCGAACTGATGGAAGGGCGGATGGCCCT
Source organism: uncultured Desulfuromonadales bacterium (assembly GCA_945787285.1). GTDB lineage: Bacteria > Desulfobacterota > Desulfuromonadia > Desulfuromonadales > Trichloromonadaceae > CALZIC01. The sequence continues at coordinate 3,911 of CALZIC010000145.1, read as the reverse complement.
GTCCCGTCTGTGGATGGCCGTCCGGCTGATGGCTCTGGAATCGGCCTGCCTACTGGCCAACATTGCCCTTTATCCGCTCGGCTGGGTCAGGCTTCCACAAAAGCGCCCCAGCAAAGATGAGACACCGGTTATTCTGCTGCACGGCCTGTTCCACAACCGTTCGTGCTGGATGTGGACCCGCTACTGGCTGAAACAGGCTGGTTTTCCTTCGGTCTATGCCATCAACCTCCCCCCGTGGAAGGACGTCGAATCGTTGACCGAGCGGGTCGCCAAGAAAGTCGATAGCCTGCGCCACAAAGCCGGCATCGACAAGGTCCACCTGGTCGGCCATTCGATGGGGGGGATTATCGCCCGAAACTACCTGCAGATCCGCGGCGGCGCCGGCCGGGTTGATCGCCTGGTGATGCTGGGAACCCCCAACGGCGGATCAAAGCTGGCCGCACTGGCCCTCTCTCCCCTGGCCGCCAGCCTGATGCCCGGCTCAGAGCTTCTGCAGCGGCTTGACGCCGCCGCCATGCCCTCAGAGACCAAAGTCACCGCCGTTTACAGCCGCCATGACAACATTGTCCTCCCCTTCGACAGCGGCCGTCTGCAAGGGGCTGACAATGTGGAACTTTCGGAAATCGGGCACACGGCCCTCCTTTACCATCCCCAAGCCTTTCAGGCCATCGTCGAAGGGCTGACAAAGGAACGCGCATGACGACCTTTGAAGTATCGAGCCGGCAGACCGTCGAAATGATCGAGATCACCGCCAAGGTGCGTGAGGCGATCGCCAAGGCGCCGATTCGCTCAGGGTTCGCGGTGGTTTTCACCCCGCACACCACTGCGGCGGTGACCATTAACGAAAACGCCGACCCCGACGTGGTGCGGGACATAGTCATGGAGCTGAACCGGATCGTCCCCTTTGACGACGGCTACCGGCATGGCGAGGGGAACAGCGCCGCCCATATCAAGAGCACCCTGGTCGGCGCCAGCGAAACGATTCTGGTTGAAAACGGCGACCCGGTTCTTGGGACCTGGCAGGGGATCTACTTCTGCGAATTCGACGGCCCTCGAAGGCGCAAGGTTCATGTACAGGTGGTCGGCCAATGAAATCGAAGGTTTCGCTGCTATCGGTCGCCGACTACGAGCGGGGACGCATTGAAGAGTCGCTGGTCCGGCTGCTAGCCCCCCTGGGGGGGATGGCGGCTTTTGTCAAGCCGGGACAGAAGGTGCTGCTCAAGCCCAACCTGCTGTCGGGCAAAAGCCCCGAAAAGGCAGTCACCACCCATCCCGAAGTGGTGCGGGGGGTGATCCGCATGGTGCAGCAGACCGGCGGCATCGTCTCGGTGGGGGATTCACCCGGCGTCGGCACAGCAAAACAGGTGGCCGAACGCTGCGGCATCATGCGGGTCATCGAAGAGACCGGCGCCACCTTCGCCACCTTCAACGAATCGGTCAAGGTCCGCCCGGAAGGGGCCACCTTTCACGAACTGGAGATCGCCCGGGACATTCTCGATGCCGAGGTGATCATCAACCTGCCCAAGCTCAAAACCCACCAGATGATGGGTTTCACCTGCGCCGTCAAGAACCTGTTCGGCGCGGTGGTCGGCATGCGCAAGCCCCGTCTGCACCTGCAGGCCGGCACCGACAAGGCCTTCTTCGCCCTGATGCTGCTGGAGCTGGCCGAACATATCCGCCCCGCCCTGCACATCGTCGATTCCATCACCGCCATGGAAGGGGACGGCCCCGGCAGCGGCGACCCGGTCCACGTCGGCGCCCTGCTGGCCGGCGCCGACGCCCTGGCGGTCGATACCGCCGCGGCCGAGCTGGTCGGGCTGAACCCGGAGCAGATCTGGCCGCAGATGATCGCCCAGAAGACCGGGCGTCATGGCAGTCGCCTGGACGAGGTGGAAATCGTCGGCGATGCTCTCGCCGCGCTTCGGCCGGCGAGCTTCAAAGCGTCCAAGGTCACCGACGTCAACTTCGGCCTCCCCGAATTTCTCCGCCGTCCGCTGCGCCAGAGCCTGACCGCCCTGCCCCAGATCGAACACGAGAAATGCATCCGCTGCGGGCTCTGCGTCAAGCACTGCCCCCCGGAAGCCATGACGATTGCAGACGACCGGCTCAACATCGACTACCACCGCTGCATCGGCTGCTTCTGCTGCCAGGAACTCTGCCCCAAGGCGGCGATTCTCACCCATCAGGGTCTGCTGCTGCGCCTGAGCCGGTTTTTGTGGGGGAGATAGTTGCTTATGCACACGAAGGACACTCAAAAGCGCGAGACCCTTTTTCTACGAGGATTTGCTTTTCGCAGTGAAAATGCCAGTCCAAAAAAGCAACAGCCTCCAAGCCTAAACGACCTGGAGGCTTTTGCTTTACCAGCCTGTTTTTCGAGTGACCTTCGGTGTCCGATAAATCCCTAGATAATCTAAGATCCCCCTGGTTCTAAGACAACTTATAATACACGCCTTCAGACCAGCCTGAGTCAGTCTTGCCACTCGTGCAATCTGAGACTGTCAAGCCCCCAGCAAAGCCGGGGAGCTATCATCCTAATGATTTTTTGCTATCAAATATGGCGAGAGTTTTTTCCTTTCCTAACATGATGGTGGGGGAAGTACACGCTTTCCCATTGTGGTTTCTGCCCCCAGGGCGACTGGTATGTTTTCCTGATCGATCAGCAGGATAGGTCGAAGTCAATGAGGCAGGAACCTGGTTGCACCTTCCTCTTAGAACTCAAACGCCAGTTGAGCGGTAGCGGTATGGGTCAGGTCGTTGTCCGGACCCTTGGCGTCCCCCCGCAGGTATTCCAGAGCGAGGACCGTATTCTCGAACAACCCATAGGAAGCGGTGGCGCCGTAACGGGTCAGGTCGTCCTGGAAATCGTCGGCACCCTCGGCGCGCAGGGCCAGTTGAAACCGCTCCATCGCCGTCCATGCCAGCTCAAGAGTCCAGGACCGGGGTCGGGGCCCGGTGAGGTCTTCGCCTACGGCGACCACCTCCTTGTCAAACCTCTTGACTGCGGTCACATACTCCCCCTCGAAACCGAAAGGACCGAGGGCGACGGAGACAAAGGCCGCCGCCCCGGGAGCGCTCGATCTGTAGAGGTTTTCGTCAGTAACCAGACCATTGTCGCTCTCGGCAATGTCGCTGAGATAGGAAGCGCCGAAGGTAATCCAGTCCGCCGGAGTCACATCAAGCGAGGCCACCCAGGAGTCGATGTTGTCGTTATCCCCCTCGGTATCGGTGTCTCCATTGAACACCCCGCCCTTCAGGGTCCATAATTCACCATCCAAGGCGAACAGGGCCGCGGTGTTGTTGGTCTCACCGAGATCGAGAGTGAGCGGGTCTGTCACCATGAAGCTGTTGAACGTGCCGAAGGGGACATACATCTTGCCGCCCACGAATGTCGGGGTCTGGCCAAAAATCGTTTTCGGGCAGCTCAGAATGATGACCGCCTCATCAACATCGATCGGCTCGGTTTCGTCCTCCTCCCAGAGCAGAATCAGGTGACCACCGATATGGTCGTTAAGGTTGACCTCGGTGGAAAGCTGTGCCGTCGCCAGGACCAGGTCGCTCGATTCCTCGCCACCTTCCATTTTGTTGTAAGTGGCTTCCAGTTCCAGTAGCCCGCTGAACTTCAAATGTTTTCCCAGAGCTTTCAGGGCGAAGGGCTCCTCGGGTTGCGCCTGTTCCTGTTCAAGCGCCTTGATGCGCCGCTTCAGGCTTTCGATCTCACTTTTGGTGTCGGGGTGGGCGGCCATGGCCGGGAAGGCAAAAAACAGCGAAATCAGAACGCTAAGACCAATACGCTTAAAACCTGCCAAAATCATTTTTTAGAAATCTCCTGTAGATACCATCATGTCATTAATAGGTTCATCAACTGCGCGCCGTAGCTTGTCAGGGTGATTGCGGGCGCTTTCTCAGCAGCA
>CALZIC010000144.1:6974-14021 GCA_945787285.1 uncultured Desulfuromonadales bacterium | reverse complement strand
GCTTCCTTTTTGTTGGCGCCTGGACAAAAAGGAAGGCGTCTGGCGGGACGCGACCCGCCGGTTTCGCTTTTGGTGTCCAGAGTTTGCTTGAAACCTTCCGTTGTAGAGCGAGAACCGAAACAAAACAGTGCCGGAAACCGACCATGATCCGTCAGCTCCGGCACTGTGGTTACATACATCGATCCCCCCGCCCTGTCAAGGCACGGGCCGCCTCTACTCGACCGGTAGCGGAGTGACCGCCTCGAGCTTCCAGATCTCGTCGCTGTACTGGCGCATGGTGCGGTCGGTGGAGAACTTGCCGCTGGCGGCGGTATTGAGAAGGCTCATACGGGTCCAGGTCTCCTGGTCACGGTACGCTTCGGCGGCCTGCTGCTGGGCATCGACGTAACTGCGGAAATCGGCCGCCACCAGCCAGGGGTCGTGGGGATTCCAGATGGCCTGGATGATCGAATCGAAAATCCCCGGCTCGAGCTGGTTGAAATGCCCGCTGCCGAGCAGGCGCATAACCCGGGCCAGGTCCTCGTCGGCCTCGATGATGGCGCGCGGGTCATAGTGGGACCGGGTGGCCTCGACCTCCTCGGCGTTCAGACCGAACAAAAAGAAGTTCTCCGCCCCGACCTCTTCGCGAATTTCGATATTGGCCCCGTCCAGAGTGCCGATGGTGACGGACCCGTTCATCATGAACTTCATGTTGCCGGTTCCCGAGGCCTCCTTGCCGGCGGTGGAGACCTGCTCGGAGAGGTCGGTGCCCGGACAGACGGTCTCCATCTTGCTTACACCGTAGTTGGGCAGGAAGACCACCTTGAGGCGGTCGTCGACCTCCGGGTCGCGATTGACGACCTCGGCCACGCTGTTGATCAGCTTGATAATGCGCTTGGCCATGAAATAGCCGGGGGCCGCCTTGCCGCCGATCAGGATGCAGCGGGGGGTCCAGTTATCATCGTCGCCGCGCTTGAGGCGATCGTAGAGATGGATGGCGTGCAGCACGTTGAGCAGCTGACGCTTGTACTCGTGGATACGCTTGACCTGAACGTCGAACAGGCTCTGCGGGTTGAAATCGACCCCGCACTCGCTGCGGACCAGGGCGGCCAGCCGCTCCTTGTTGCGCAGCTTGACCTGTTGCCAACGCTCCCGGAAGGCGGCGTCCTCGGCCAGCGGAATAAGCTGCTTGAGCTGGTGCAGGTCGGTGACCCAGGCATCGCTGCCGAGCGAAGCGGTAATCAACTGGCTCAGCTCGGGGTTGCACCAGGCCATCCAGCGCCGGGGGGTGACCCCGTTGGTCTTGTTGTTGAATTTTTCCGGCCAGAATTCGTAAAAATCGCGGAACAGGCCCTGCTGCAGCAGGTGGGAGTGGAGGGCCGCCACCCCGTTGACCGAAAAACTGCCGACGATGGCGAGATACGCCATGCGCACCTGGGGCTCGGGCCCCTCTTCGATAATCGACATGCGCCGCAGCCGTTCGAGGTCGCCGGGCCAGCGCTGAGCGACTTCGGCGAGGTAGCGGGCATTGATCTCGTAGATGATCTCGAGCAGGCGCGGCAGCAATTGCTGGAAGAGACTGACGGGCCACTTTTCCAGGGCCTCGGGCAGCAGGGTGTGGTTGGTGTAAGCCATGGTCCGGCAGGTGATGTCCCAGGCCTTGTCCCAGCCGAGCCCCTGCTCGTCCATCAGCAGCCGCATCAGCTCAGGCACGGCGCAGCTCGGGTGGGTATCGTTGAGCTGGAAGCAGTTCTTTTCGGCAAACCGGCTGAAGTCGGCGCCGTGCGCCTCGACCCAGCGACGCAGGATGTCCTGCAGGCTCGCCGAGGCGAGGAAGTACTGCTGGCGCAGGCGCAGCTCCTTGCCGTTCTCGCTCGAGTCGTTGGGATAGAGGACCATGGTGATGTTCTCGGCAGCGTTCTTGGCCGCCACCGATTCGGGATAGAGGCCGGCGTTGAATTCACCGAGGTCGAATTCGTCGGTGGCCGCCGCTTTCCACAAGCGCAGGGTGTTGACGGTACCGTTCTGGTAGCCCGGAACCGGGATGTCGTAGGGAACGGCCAGCACATCGCAGGAGTCGACCCAGCGGAAATGGCGCACCTTCGCCGCATCGAGGTGGCTCTCGCTGCGGCCGCCGAACTTCACCCGCACGGTGAATTCGGGGCGCTCGAGCTCCCAGGGATTACCGTCGCGCAGCCAGTGATCGGGCTCTTCGACCTGCCATCCCTGGTTGATCTTCTGGCGGAACATGCCGTACTCGTAGCGGATGCCGTAACCGGTGACCGGCAGCTGCAGGGTGGCGCAGCTGTCGAGAAAACAGGCCGCCAGCCTGCCGAGGCCGCCGTTGCCGAGGCCGGCGTCGTTTTCCGCCTCGGCCACCTCCTCGAGCTCCATGCCCAGGCACTGCAGGGCCAGGGTGGTCGACTCGTCGAGACCGAGATTGAGCATGGCGTTGCCGAGGGCCCGTCCCATGAGGAATTCGAGGGAAAGGTAGTAGGCCTGCTTGCAGTCGGCCGTCTCGTAGGCGTAGCGGGTATTTTTCCAGCGCTCCATGAGCCGGTCGCGAATGGTCAGCACCAGGGCCTGATAGGCGTAGTGAGCCGACTGGCAGTGCTTGTCGCGGCCCAGGCTGTAGGTGTAGTAGCTGCGAAAGTCCTCGACCAGACTGTGCACATCCATGCCGAGAGGGGGCAGTTCGGTCAATGTGGAGCTGAGCCTGTTCTTAAGTACCGTAATGGAAGGAACCATGGTTGAAACTCCTCTGTCGGAGATGTAATTAATATCGAATCGCCCCTATTATGCAGACGCTGTGCCAATTCGAGCTACCCCAGCCGCAACACCAACAGGTTAAGCAGGCCAATGAAAAAACCGAGCAGCGCACCGAACAGGTTGATGTACTTGAACTGCTCTTTCATGATCCCCATCAGCAGGCCTTCGACCTGGAGAATATCGAGGGAATTGACTTTTTCCTCGACAATCCTCCGGACATTGAGGGTCTCCACCAGGGGGGGCACCTCTTTTTTGAGCAGCTCGACCAGTTGCCGGAACAGCCCCTCCTCCAGCTCTTCGCGCACGTCGGCCGGCAACCGCGCCGAGAGCTTGCCCAGGGGGCGTTGAAAGAGCCAGTCATCGAACTTCTCGGCCAGGATCTGCTCCAGGGCCTTGCGGGCCTCCGGCGAGCGCAGCGCCTGCAGCAGCCGCTCGGCCAGAGCGTTGCGCGTGCGGTCAATGCCCCCTTCGGGGAGCACCTTTTCGAGAATGGAGGCGAAGGAACGGTCCTTGAGGCGGTCGACCCCCCGTTCTGCAAAAGCGACCAGGCTCTCGGTGGCCCGCCGACTCTGCACCATCTCCACCACCCGCTGACGGACAAAGCGGCGCAACCCGGCCACCTTATCGTAGGGAACGTTCTCCAGGTACGAGGCGATGGGGCGGTCGAGCAGGGCATCGAGGCGCTCGCGCAGCATCGAGGCCACCTGGGCCTGGGTCTTCTCCTCGCGCAGCCAGCGGGCAATTTCTTCACCGGCCTTGTCGAGAAACTCGGGGATGCGCCCGTAGATCTTTTCCATGTCGAAAAAACCGGCCAGAATCGCCGACAGCCCGCCCAGCGAGTCGAGGAACTTCTCGATCCCCTCCCGCCCCTTTTCGACCAGACGCGCCCGAAAGACGGGGTCGTAGAGCATGCCGCCGAACTTTTCGAGCAGGGGGGGCACCTCTTTTTCCAGCTGGGTGAGGATGACCTCGACCAGCCCGGCCGGAAGCACCTCGCGCAGGCTTTTCTGCGAGGTCAGAAACTGCTCGGTTTTGTTGTCGACGAAGGAGGCTACCGCCTTGCCCACCCCTTGGGAATGGAGAAAGGTCGCAACCCGGCTGTCGAGATGGGTGCGCATCGACTGGTAGCGCTCGGGGGTGAGAAAGCTCTCGAGGTCACGGGAGAGCAGCTCGCTCCCCTTGCGGTCGAGGTAGTCGCGCAGGCGCTTTTCGAACGCGGGGCTGTCGAGGTACTCGAACACCGCCCGCACCGCCTTCCAGCGCAAGACCTCGATCAGGTCACGGAACCGCTCACGGAACTCCCCCGGCACCAGCGAGACGACCGGACCGAGGTCGCGGTCGAGAAAGAGCCGCAGCTTGTCGTTCATCGCCCCCTTGAGTTCAAGGCGAAAATGGTCCTTCTCCAGAGCCCGGCCGACATCCTCGGAGGTCAGCAGGTGGGAGCCGACCATATCCCCCATCTTCTCGGCCAGCTCGTGGCGCTTGGAGGGGATGATCCCCGGGGTCAGCGGCACCCGCAGGCCGAAAATATGCCATGCCCGCAGCGGCCGGAACAGCATGCGGATGGCCACGTAGTTGGTCACATAGCCGATCAGCGCCCCCAGCAGCGGGGGGAGGATCAGCGGAAGGAGGTGCCCGTAGGTTCTGATGGTTTCAAACGATACGTCTGGCAAGATTCAGACTCAGCCCTTCATAACGATCAGCGAATGATCGCCGATATTCATGGTTTCCGGTGCCCCTTCGAGGTGAACCGAATCGCCGAGGATCGACGAGTGCAGCACCATGTCATGAACCCGGGTGTCGACGTTGATGATGGTATCCCGGATAATGCTGTCTTCGATGACGCAGCCGGGGGCGACCGAAACGTTGGGACCGATAATGGCATTGCGCACCACCGAGCCCTCGGCGATGTGCACCGGCTCGATCATCACCGAGTTGACCACCTCGCCGTGAATGTGATGGCGGCCCCGCAGCAGGTAGCGGTTGGTCTCGAGGACCGTTTCCGGCTTGCCGCAGTCGAGCCAGGCATCGAGTTCGGGGGCATGGAATTTCAAGCCGTCAGCGATCATGCGCATGAAGACGGCCGGCAGGAAATACTCCCCCTTGACCGTATCGCCGGCATCGATGGTCTGCTGCAGGTAGCCCATGAACCGCTTGCCGTTTTTGAGATAGTACAGGCCGACCTGGGCCAGTTTGGAGATGGGGGTGTCGGGCTTTTCGACCATGTCGACGATGTAGCCGTCGCGCAGCACATTGACCCCGAATCGCTGATAATCCTCCACTTCCTTGGAGTAGATCAGGCCGTCGCAGTCGGCGGACAGGCTCGACAGACGCGAAAGATCTGTGACGAAGATGGTATCGTTGAAAACGACCAGGACGTCGTCCCCCTCCTCGATAAATGGCGCCGCCAGAAAGACCGCATGGGCGGGCCCGAGGCGTTCCTTCTGCACCGTGTAATGGCAGACCATCTCGGGGAATTTCTTCTGCATGAACTCTTCGATCTGGCTGCCGTTCTCGTCGGTGATAAAGATCAGCTCGTGGCCTTGGTGTGGGTATGGGGGCGCAGGCGGGTTCCCTTGCCGGCCACAGGCAGAATGATTTTCATGGTTCCTCCTGGTCATCTTGGTGTTGCCATTGCCCACCCTTTTTGGGTAGCATGCAGCACATCATAGATTGGCGATAGTGGACAGTAGCAAATATTATCGCTATTTTCGGCGAAGAACAAGCATAACACCCGCCAATGCTTCGATTAGATGCAGGGCAGGGAACCAAGGAGTTTTCATGAAAGACCATCTTGTCCGCATTCTGAGCAAGGACGGCTCGCTGCGCGCCATGGCCGCCGTCACCACCGGACTGACTGAAACCGTTCGCCGCAAGCAGGGGACCGATCCGACCGCGACGGTGGCCCTGGGCCGGCTGCTGGCTGGAGCGGCATTGATGGGGAGTCTGCTCAAGGGGGATCAGCGACTGGCCCTGATGATCGAAGGCGGCGGCCCCCTGCAGAGGCTCCATGCCGAAACCGACGCCCACGGGCACCTGCGCGCCTCGCTGAAAAACCCCGTCGCCGACCTCCCCCCCAAAGATGGGCGGTTCGACGTCGCAGGCGCCATCGGCCGCGCGGGCTTCCTCCACGTCATCAAAGACTTGGGTCTCAAGGATCCCTACCGTGGCATGGTTCAGCTCTACACCAGCGAGGTGGCCGAAGACCTCGCCTATTACCTGACCACCTCCGAACAGGTCCCCTCGACGGTGGCCCTCGGGGTCTCCCTCGAAACCGACGGCCGCATCGGCGCCAGCGGCGGCTTTATGGTACAGGCCATGCCCGGCTGCGACGAGGCGCTCCTGCCCCTGCTCGAACTGCGCCTGCAGGGACTTCCGCCGACCACCACCCTGCTGCAGCAGGGACAAACACCGACCGCCATACTCGAGCAGCTCTTCGAAGGCATTCCCTTTACCGTACAGGGGGAAATCGACCTCGACTTTCGCTGCGGCTGCAACCGCCCCCAGATCGAGGCGGTCCTCAAAGGGGTGGGACAGGACGAACTTCAGGAAATGATCGAGAAGGACAACGGCGCTGCGGTCACCTGCGAGTACTGCAAGGAGCAGTACCTGTTCAGCGGGGAAGAACTTGAAGCGATGAAACCTAACGCGTGAGGAGAGAGGCGTAAGGAGTGAGGGGAGAACACCAGGTTCTAGGTTCCAGGTTCTGGGTTCTTCACGCAGTTCCCTGATCACCAATCACTAATTACTCATCACCGGTGTTTCCCCCCAACTGCTGCAGCTTCCACAGCCGTGCGTAGATGCCGCCGGCGGCGACGAGCTGCCGGTGGGTCCCTTCTTCACGGATCCGGCCGCGATGCATCACCACGATGCGGTCGGCGGTCGAGGCGCTGCGCAGGCGATGGGCGATCAGCACCACGCTGCGCCCGCGCCCGGCCGCGGCCATTCCTTCGGCGACCGCCGCCTCGGTTTCGGCATCGAGGCGGCTGGTCGCCTCATCGAGAATCAGCAGTTCCGGCTCTTTGACCAGGGCCCGGGCCAGGCAGAGGAGCTGGCGCTGGCCGGCGGAGAGGTTTTTGCCCCGTTCGCTCAGCACCGCCTCGAGCCCGCCGATCTGCTCTACCGTCTTCCACAACTGTCCCTGTTCGAGCCTCTGCCGCAATTCGCCATCATCCAGGTCCCCTTCCGGGTCGAGGTTATCCCGCACCCGGCCGCTGAACAGAAACGGCTCCTGCGACACCCAGCCGATCTTCTGGCGCACCCCTGCCGGGTCGAGGCTGAGGGTATCGACCCCGTCGA
>CALZIC010000144.1:0-6962 GCA_945787285.1 uncultured Desulfuromonadales bacterium | reverse complement strand
ATGCGGCCGGCGCTGGGGGGGTAGAACTGCATCAGCAGCCGGACCATGGTCGTCTTGCCGCTGCCGGTGGCACCGACCAGGGCGACGGTCTCGCCGGGACGGATCACCAGGTCGATGTCTTTGAGCACCGGGGTCGCGCCGTCGTAGCTGAAGTCGACCCCCTCGAAAACGACCTCCCCCGCCCCCGGGGCAAGCCGGCCTGTACCGGCCGGTTCTTCGGCCTGGTCGAGCAGGTCGAAGACCCGCTCGAGTGAGGCGTTGCTCGCCTGGATCACCGAGAACTTGGCCGAGAGATCACGCAGCGGCACGAAAAACTTCTGCACGTATTCGATAAAGGCGACCAGGGTACCGAAGGTCGTCACCCCGGAAACCACGTCTCCCCCCCCCTGCCAGAGGATGGCGGCAATCGCCACCGCGCCCACCGCCTCGACCAGCGCGTAGAGGGAGGCGTCCCAGCCGACCACCCGGAAGATGCTGCCCCGGTAGTCCTCCTGCAATTCGGCGAATTCGCCGGCGGTGCGCTCTTCCTGGCCGAACAGCTGCACCTCGGCGGCACCGGCGACCCGCTCGGCGACAAACCCGTTGAGCCCGGCCAGGCGGGCACGCACCTGGCGCATCGAGCCGCGCATGTTCCGTCGAAACAAAATCAGGCCACCCACCAGCACCGGCAGCACCACGAACGAGACCAGGGTCAGCTGGGGGCTCATGGCGGCCATGATCCAGACGATAAAAACCAGGGTGAAGATATCGCCGACGCTGGCCACCACCCCGGCGCCGAACAGCTCGCCGATATTCTCGATGTCGCTGGTCAACCGGGTGACCAGGCGCCCCGAGGAGTGACGATCGAAGAACGCCACCGGCAGGCGCAGCATCTTGCGAAAACCGCTGCGGCGCAAATCGCGCATCAGGCGCTGCCCCACCGCCTGCACCAGGTACCCCTGGGCATAGATCAGCAGAGACTCGGCCACAAGGGCCAGCAGAAAGAGCGAGGCCACCCCTGCCAGCCCGTCGATCTGGCCGGGAACGATGTAATCGTCGATCGCCACTTTGAGCAGGTAGGGCTGCACCAGCTTTCCGACCGCCGCCAGGGGCAGGAGGCAGAAAGCGGCCGCCACGCTGTTGCGGTAAGGTCCGAGCAAGCCAAGAAAGCGGCGAAAAAGGGCCCAGTCGAGGTGCCGGCCGGAAATTTCATCGACGTCCAGCTTGCCATGCCTCATGAAAGGGCCTCCATTTCCTCGAGCAGTTTTTCCCGTTCGACCAGGCGGGCGAAAACCCCGCCGGCCTGAAGCAGGGTATCGGGCGCCCCCTGTTCGACAATCGCCCCCTCCTCCAGCACCACCACCCGGTCGGCCAGCGACAGCAGCGAGGTTTTGCCGGAGACCAGAAACACGGTCTTTCCAGCCAGCAGCGGACGCATCTGCATCCAGACCGAGCGGGCGGTCGCCGCATCGAGATGGCTGAACGGGTCATCGAGCAGCCACATACCGCCGCCGCGGACCAGGGCCCGGCCGAGGCAGACCCGCTGGCGCTGGCCGCCGGAGAGCGAAAGCCCCCCTTCGCCGACCAGCGTCTGGTAGCCCTCGGCAAACGAGGCCACTTCGTCGCTCAGGCTCACCGCTGCGGCCACCCCCACCATGACATCGTCGCCGGCCTCGGGTCGGCCGTAAAGAAGGTTTTCGCGAAGGGTGCCGGTAAACAGGCGTCCTTCCTGGGGGACCGGCGCCAAGCGGCGGCGCAGATCGCGCGGAGCCAGCTCGGCCAGGTCATCGCCGTCGACAAAGACCTGCCCGGCGGAAACCGGGTAGAGGCGGGAAAGGATGTTGAGCAGGGTTGTCTTGCCGCTGCCGGTGGCGCCGGCGACGCCGACCAGCGAGCCGGCCGGAACGTCGAGGTGGAGATCACGCAGCACCGGCTGGTCGCCGTAGCCGAAGGTGAGCCCATCGAGCCGCACCGCGACCCCCCGGGAGGTTTCGGGCTCCTCTGCGACCGAGCCGGTCTCGGCGGCCGGCATGCCCAGTAAATGGTCGATGCGCTCCATGCTCGCCGCCGCCCGCTGCACCAGGGTCAGCACCCAGCCAAGGAGCAGGGTCGGCCAGGCCAGAAAGACCAGGTAGGCGTTGAAGGCGACCAGGTCACCGAGGGAAAGGTCCCCCGCGCCGACCCAGCGCCCGCCGAAGAAGATCGCCAGCAGGGTCCCCAGCGGGCCGATCACCGTCATAATCGGCAGCACCAGGGCGCGAAGCCGGGCCAGCACCAGGTTGCGCTCGAGGTACTCCTCGTTGAGGGCGTCGAAGTGGCGGCAACGTTCACCAAACAGGCCGAAGGCGCGGATCAGCGCCTGACCGGAGACCCCTTCCTCGACCGCCTCGCTGACCTTGCCCACCCCCTCCTGCACCCGGGTCGAGTGATGGAGCAGGTGCCGGCTCATGCGCTTGACCAGCAAGAGCATTATCGGATAAGGGAGGAGAGCGATCAGGGTCAGGCTGGGGGAGAGGGTCAGCAGCAGCACCAGGGTGAAGAGGTAGCTGAGGGCCGCGTTGCACAAGGTGAGGGTGCCGAACCCGGCGAACATGCGCACGTTGGCGAGGTCGTTGGTAAAGCGCGACAGCAGATCACCGGTGCGGTGGCTGGCGAAGAAAGGACCCTCCTGCATCAGCAGGCGTTCGAGAAGGTCCTGCCGCAAGTCGACCTCGATGCGGCGGGAGGTCTGCAGAAAGCGCAGCCTCGAGAGGACCCGGGTCAGGCCGCGCAGCACGGCGGCCCCGCCGAGGACCAGGGCGAAGCGGACGATCGCCTGATGATCCCCCCGCTCGGCGGCGTCGATTCCTTCCTTGAGCATCCAGGGGATCGTCATGGCCAGGGCGTTGGTCAGCAGCAGCCACCAGAGCCCGGATGCAAAAGCCCTGCGGTAGCGGTGCAGATAGGGGATGAGGGAGAAGAGTGTTTTCACTGAAGATTGTTTTCCAGATGTGTTTTGGGTTGCCTCGCCACCCAAATCCCCCCTGGCCCAGCTTTGCAAAGGGGGGAGATCGAAAAACCTCCCCCTTTTTTAAAGGGGGATTGAGGGGGATTTTTGCGAAGATTCGGGAGGCCTGTCGCCCGGCGGGGCGTTATCGCCGCCAAAGGCGCGATGACCTCTGAGCAGTTCCAGCAGCAGGTCGGCGGCGACCCCGTTGGCGATGCCGGTGCCGAGGGCGAACAGCAGGAAGAAGGGGAACAGCTGCCAGAGCCCGGGATGGCGGACCAGGATCAGCCAGGCGACCAGCATCTGCCCCCCGGCGTGGCCGACGGCGCCCAGCGCCGAAACGCCGACCGGGCCGATGAAACGTCCGCACAGCAAATGGGACAGGGTCATCAGTGCGGTAGCGACCACCCCGCCGGAGAGCGACAAAAGGAATCCGGGAGAAAAGAGATTGCCGACCACCAGCGATCCGATGAAGATTCGCGCCAGGCTCACCCCCCAGGCGGCCCGCGGGCCGTAAAGAAAGAGGGCGGTCAGGGTCAGGGTGTTGGCGAAGCCGAGGCGGAACCAGGGCGCCGGCGACGGCAGCAGAAACTCGAGGGTATGCAGCGCCACCGCCAGGGCGGTAAAGAGAGCGAGGAAGATACGGCGCCTCACCGCCGCCAGTTCGGCGGGATCAACGGCTGATGAGGTCATAGCTGCGCTCCTGTTTCGCCACCCCGGCCACCCGCACCAGCAGCCGGTTGGGGACGCAGGCGAGGAGTTCGCCCTGCTGGGCGATGTGCCCCATCCCCATGCAGACCTTGTGAGGACAGGGGGATGAGAGAATACAGGCCTGCCGGTCGCGGATGGAGAGAACCGTCTCGCCGAGGGGGCCTTCGAGGGTCACGGTGCGGTCGGCCGCCAGCGGAGCCCTGAAGATGACGACCCCCTCCCGCTCGACCACCACTTCGGCGCCGCGCGGTGCCTGGCCAAGCCAAAAAAAGGACGCGGCGGTGGCCAGCGCCAGAGCGATCACGATCCCCCGGTCGAGCAGGGTCATGCGCCTCCAGACAGCCGCTACGGCCATCGCACCCTGTCCTTGAGCCC
This sequence comes from uncultured Desulfuromonadales bacterium, assembly GCA_945787285.1. Lineage (GTDB taxonomy): Bacteria > Desulfobacterota > Desulfuromonadia > Desulfuromonadales > Trichloromonadaceae > CALZIC01. The sequence continues at coordinate 2,911 of CALZIC010000144.1, read as the reverse complement.
GGCAGAGACCGACACGGTGCCATCGGCGGCGACAATCATCCCCTCGGCTCCGGGGGTCTCGCTGAGCAGCGCCATGCCGTGCTGCGGGCCGAGTACGAAAACGGCCGTGGCCAGGGCATCGGCCAGAGCGGCGCTGTCGGCCACGATGGTGACGCTCTGGCACAGGGTGCCGGGGTATCCGGTACGGGGGTCAAACAGGTGATGATAGCGGAGGCCGTCCCGTTCGAAAAAGCGCTCGTAGTCGCCCGAGGTCACCACCGACGTTGCGGACAGTTCGAGGGTCGCCAGCAGGGCGCCTTGCCGGCGCGGGTGCTGAATGCCGATGCGCCAGGGACGACCCTGGCGGCTGCCGACCAGGCGGATGTCGCCGCCGGCGTTGACTGTGGCGCTGGTGATACCGGCCTGGGTAAGCACGGCGGCCGCTCGATCGACGGCATAGCCTTTGGCGATCCCCCCCAGGTCGATCTGCAGCCGGGGGCTCTTCTTGATCACCCGCTGCCCGTCCACAAGGAGGGCTTGCGGGCCGGTTCCCTCGAGCGCTGCGGCGACCGAGGTGGCATCGGGAATCCTGGGGCTCTCCGATTCGATCTGCCACAGCGACTTGAGACGGCCGAGGGTCAGATCGAAGGCGCCGCCGCTTTGAGCTGAAATGTTGAGGCCGAGGGCGATGATTTCGGCGGTCTCCGACGACACCTCCCCTTCCGCCACCGGGCCGGAGAGGCGGGAGACCTCGCTCTTTGGCAGATGGGAGGACATCAGCCGTTCGATGCGCGCCATCTCTTCGAAGGCAGCGGAGACCGCCCGGTTGGCGGCCGCCTGGTCCTTTGCCAGGGCGGTGATTTCAACCACCGTCCCCATCACGATGCGGCTGCGCTTGACCGTGCCGGTGCCGGGGTCCGACCATCGCCACAGGCCGAAGGCGAGCACCCCGAGCAGCAGAAGGATGGCAATGGGGCGGGTCAGCGGCAAGGGCTACTCCTCGCCCTGACCGGCAATCTCCCCGATCAGGTCGTAATCGGAGGAGTCGGTGATTTTCAGATCGACGATATCGCCGACCTCGGCATGGCCTGCGGTAATATAAACCTGGCCGTCGATATCGGGGGCCTGGTGAACGCTGCGCCCGCGCAGCAGCAGGTCGGTCTCCTCGCTGTAGCCCTCGACCAGAACCGGCACGGTGTTCCCCACCTGGGCCCGGTTCTTGCGGAAGGAAACCCGCTGCTGGGCCTTCATCAGCTTGGTGTAACGGCTCTTCTTGAGTCGTTCGGGGATCTGGTTTTCCAGGCCGGCGGCCGAGGTCCCTTCCTCCCGCGAATAGCGGAATACCCCGACCCGCTCGAAATGCCCTTCTTTGACGAAATCGTGCAGCCGGGCGAACTGTGCCTCGGTCTCTCCGGGGAAACCGACGATAAAGGAGGTCCGCAGGGTGAGGTCGGGGATGCGCCGGCGCATCCGTTCGATCAACGCCCGGATGGCGGCCTCGTCAACCCGGCGGTTCATCACCGACAGGATAGTGTCGTCGATATGCTGCAGCGGAACGTCGAGATAGCTGCAGATCTTCTCTTCATCGGCCATCAGCTCGATCAGTTCGTCGCTGATGCCGTCGGGATAGGCATAGAGGAGGCGCAGCCACTGGAGCTCTTCGATTTTCACCAGCTCGCGCAGCAGGTCCTCAAGCCGGGCCCCGTCCTGGCGGTCGGCCCCGTAGGCGGTGATGTCCTGGGCTATAAGGTTGATTTCCTTGACCCCGTCGGCGGCAAGCTGGCTCACCTCGGCAACGATCGACTCGATGCTGCGCGAGCGCAGGGTTCCGCGCAGCTGGGGAATGACGCAGTAGGAGCAGTGGTTGGCGCACCCCTCGGCGATCTTCACGTAGGTCGAGTAGAAGGGGGACGACTTGACCCGCGGCGTGGTGTGGTCGTAGAGAAACTCGGGAAGGCCGATCGCCTCGGTCTGCCCCGCCTCTGCCGAATGGCCATCGAGGAGTTCGACGATGCGCGGGGCGTCGGCGGTCCCCATAAAGAGATCGACTTCAGGCAGCTCCTCTTTGAGCTTGTCCTGGTAGCGCTGGGGGAGACAGCCGCTGACCACCAGCAGCCGGCACTTACCGGTGTTCTTGTGATCAGCCACCTCGAGAATGGTGTCGATCGACTCTTCCTGGGCGTCCTTGATGAACGAGCAGGTGTTGACGATGATGATGTCGGCCTGCGACTCATCGGTGGTGATCTCAAAACGATCGGCCGGAAGATGGCCGAGCATCACCTCGGCATCGACCAGGTTCTTCGGGCAGCCGAGGCTGACCAGACTGACTTTCTGTTTGCTCAAATTCGTAACTTCCTGTGTGGGGTGGAACGGGGGCTGGTAAATGTCAAAAAAACGGGGCTAGGGGCTGGAAAAAAACAAGATCCAAACCCCTATCCCTACCCCTGACTATTGAATAGAGGCATCAGACAGGGGAAGCGGGAGCCCTTAACCAGCCCCCAATCCCCAGCCCCTGCTTTCTTTACGACCGCATATTGATGAACTGCAGCTCGATATCGAAGTCCTTGCCCTTGAGGAGCTGAATCACCTCCTGCAGATCGTCGATCTTCTTGCTCGACACCCGCACCTGGTCGTCCATGATCTGGGCCTGGACCTTGAGCTTGCTGTCCTTGATCGCCTTGACGATTTCCTTGCCCTTTTCCTTGGAAACCCCCTGAACGATGCTCACCTTCTGACGAACCGCCCCCCCCGAGCCCGGCTCCTTTTTACCGAAATCGAGGCACTTGGGCGAAACATTGCGTCGCACCAGTTTCCCCTTGAGCACGTCGACCACCGCATCGAGTTTGTAGTCATCGGCTCCGAGCAGGCTGATGGCTTCATTTTCGAGGGTGATTTCGTTGTGGGTCCCCTTGAAATCGTAACGCTGGGAAAT
>CALZIC010000143.1 GCA_945787285.1 uncultured Desulfuromonadales bacterium | reverse complement strand
GACTGCCTGGGCCCCTAGGAGGCTGTCCGGCAATTAGAGACCGGCTGCAAACCCAGCTGTTTGGCCCATATTGCGGCTCCTTTTCGGCCCATAGCTACGGCCATGAGCTCTCAAACGACCCAAAATCTGTTCTCAAACTTCTGAATTTTCGCTTCGGCCCTATTGTCGGACAGCCCCCTAGCCGGTGTCAGGCTTGACTCTTTTGCATTTGCAGGCGCCTGCCGCCAACTAAACTTTTCCACTCCCCTCGCCATTGCACTTCCCCTCCCACGACGGCCTGTTACAATTAAATCGACCATTACTTTCGTTTAACCCCGATCCGCGGAACCGGGGCGAATAAAGAGTGTAAGTGCCTGCCCTGAATAAGGGTTTCAAAAAAGCTGAGGTTCACCCATCGGTTAATCGATGATTTTTTGATCCCTTAGGCAGGTCAATGACTTGCGCTATTTGCCGGCAAGGTCCTGCGGATCTGGGTTTCAGGGAGGCCGATGATGCACCCCTCTCTCCTGGCACACGCCCTCAGACTTTTGCTCTTCATCTTTTTTCTGTCGCCCGCAGTCGGCCTCTCCCAGCAGGTTGCCGCAAAGTGGCCCCAAAGGGTGCTCATCACCAACGACGACGGGATCGACAACGCCAGGATGATCGCCCTGGCCCGGGCATTCGCCCCGACTGCCGAAACCTGGGTGGTCGCCCCGCTCGAAGACAGAAGCGGCAGCGATTCAGGCCTTCGGGGTCGACGGCTTCCCCGCCGACTGCGTGATTCTCGCCCTGGCCGGGATCATGAAAGACCACCCCCCGGACCTGGTCATCTCGGGGATCAACGGCGGAGCCAACCTCGGGCAGGACTGGCTCGGCTCCGGAACCATAGGGGCCGCAAGGCTGGCCAGTTTTGCCGGCGTTCCGGCGATTGCGGTTTCAGGCGTATCGAGGGAGGTTCCCGGCTCGGTCGAAGCGGCGGCCCGGTGGGTGGTCGATTTTGTGCAGACCGACCTGGTCCGCCGGCTGCGTGCCCCTCAGTATCTCACCGTCAGCATCCCGCGCCTCCCGGCCAACCAGATCAAGGGCCTGCGCATTACCCGCCGGGCGGGACTGCACAAACGGCCTGTCCTCAGCAAAGCCCCCCGCAAGACTGACGACAGCCGGGACCTGTGGCGTATCACAGGGACGTCTTCGCAAAGAATCCCCCCGACAGCCGACAACGACATCGTCCTCTACAACCAAGGATACATCGTGGTGGTCCCGATGCTGGCCGACGAACACGACTGGCAGACCTTGTCCCGCCGACGCCATGGACAATAAACAGCCCTCCGACATCCACCCCCGGCATTGAAACCAGATTTCAATAATGAGTGATTCCTTTTACAAAACGGGCACTTCCCTCCTTGACCAACAGCACTTTTACGATAAAAGTGAAAAGAGCGGGAATTTCTATCGAAAGGGAGACACCCAATGATCGGGATAATGGAAACACTGAACCAGACCCTCGGAAACGAGGAACTCAAGGCCATAAGTCGCCAGATCGGGGCCGATGAACGAATCACCGCCACAGCCATGGAAACCTCGCTACCGGTCCTTATCGGCGCCCTGCGCCACAATGCCTCCCACGGCGAAGCGGACGAGATTTTTCAGGCCGTCACCAGGGATCACGACGGAAGTGCCCTCGACAACTTGGAGTCCTTTCTCAGCCATAGCGACCAGGGGGGGGGCGAAGGGATCCTGCGCCACATGCTCGGGTCGCGCCAACATGCGGTTGAAAACAGGTTGGGAATGGCCAGCGGGCTCGATTCGAGCAGCATGTCGAAACTTCTCTCCATTCTCGCCCCCATTGTAATGGGCGCCATCGGCAAGGCCCAGAATTCGGGACGATTCGGCTCAGAGGGGCTGAATGACTTCCTCAACCAGGAAAGCATGGAGGTTGAGCAGCGCAACCCCGGTGCGGCGAGCACCCTGAGCCTGCTTTTCGACACCGACAACGACGGCGACGTCGACCTCAGCGACCTGGCCAGCCACGGAATGAGGCTGCTGCGTCGGTTCATGCACTAAATGCGCAGCAACAACCCACAGATGAGGAGAAAACGATGGCACTTTTCGATTTTGTCAAGGACGCCGGAGAAAAACTGTTCGGCATATTCAAGGGCTCCACTGAAGAGATGGATCGCACCGCCGCCGAAAAACTCAACCATGCCATCTCGACCCTCGGCTTCAAAGGCGAAGGGCTGAATGTCGCATACACCAACGGGATTGCCACCGTGACAGGCAGGGCGGCGACCCAGGAAGAGAAGGAAAAAATCCTTCTGACGGTCGGCAATACCCAGGGGGTGGCCAAGGTGGACGACCAGCTCCAGGTTGAGAAAAACGAACCACAGGCCGCTTTCTACACGGTAAAAAGCGGCGACACCCTCTCCAAAATATCCAAACAGTTTTACGGCAACGCCAACCGCTACACGGTGATCTTCGAAGCCAACAAACCGATGCTCAAAGACCCGAACAAGATCTATCCCGGCCAGACCCTGCGGATTCCGCCCCTGCACTGACCCGGACACGCACAAGAAAAACGCCCGGACTAAAGGAGAGGCCGGGCGTTTTACTATTCCTGAATCGACTCAGGCCGTGACGAGTCGTTATTGCCCTCAGGCCTTACCCCTCAATCGGTCGATTGGCAAACGTTACAGCCCTGCAGAACGGACACCGTCGTTTGTGTCATGCCCCCTGCCGGCTAACAGACCGAGTGGCAATCCCGGAGATATCAGTCCCGCAACAGGATGAACGCCCCAGACATGGTCGTCTGCTTCCGCGTTTAAAATTTTCGCTGAACCAGGCCGCTCTGATAGGCGATATTGCCCGCCTCATCCACCGATTCAACAAGGATACTGTTCAGACTCTGCTTGAGCTCGATTTCGCCGCTGAATTCGCCGGTGCTGTTCACGGAAAATTCCACGCCGTCCACAAAGACTTTGGCCCCCGGCTCGGTGCGCCCGGACAGGCTCAACTGCGGCTGAAGGCTCAGAGACGGTATGCCCACCGTCAGCAGGGGCGGCCTGCGGTCCTGAACCATGTTCAGCATCATGCTCCGGCCGGGCCGCCCTTCGCTTCCCTGGAGCAGGCTGCTGATTCTCCAGAAATAGGAGCCGGTGGTCAGGTTGCCGTGGAAGAATTCCGTTTGGCGAACAACTTCGTCGACCAGAATCTTCTTAAATCCGGGGTCCGCCGCCAGAACGAAACGATACTGGTCCGCCTTGGGCACACGGCTCCAGGTAAAATGCATTTTCGGCGGAAGATCCCGATAACGGGCCCGCTGGGCATCGACCGGGGCGATCGGCGACGGGGCCGCGGGCAACGGAGCAGGGTCGGAAGGCGCCTGTCCCGAGCGAATCAGCACCCCCTGGTTGGCTCCGACGACAACGGTTTTCCCCCGGGCACCAACCCGGGCGGTGCCAGACCATACGGCGATGCTCGACGACTGAGCACGTTGGACCGAGACCGTGAATTCGGCATCGCCACCGGTGCCCTCTGCCGGTTCGAACCGGGCGAGAGCGTGCGGGGTCATGAACTCTAACCCCAGCCCTTCCTTGCCGCCGGCGGCTACTTTTCCGCTCAGCTTTCCTTCGACCAGAACCCTCAGCCCAAACTCCTCACTGAGGCCCCGGTCCTGCTCTGGAGGCCTGAAGATCACCAGGGAATTGCTTTCGAGATGCAGGAGGTTGTGCTGACCAAGGCGGATCTCTCCCTGCGAGTCCTCCAGAGTCCGGATGGCATCGCCAAAACTAAGTTCCACTCCGGTTCCGGCCGTCTCCCAGGCGATGGCATCAGCCCCTTTGATCTGCACCCGGTTGCCAACCGCAGTTAAAACCGCCTCCAGCTCCCCATCCTCACCCGCCCCTCCCCTTTCGATCCCGGCTGGACGGACTTCCTGCGGCAGCTCCGGCGCGGGCGACACCACAGGCGGAACCGCTTTGCCGGGCGGGATCATGGTCGGAAACTCGCGGTTGCGCAAGGCCCCAATTCCGCCAAGGCAAATCAGTACTAGGACCAGAACCCGCAGCGGCCAGTTGGGCCGCCTTTTGCGGGCATCGAGTTTTCGGTAGTTGTTATCCGGGTTTGCCATAATTTATGCTCGGTCGTTTAGTTTCGCGAGTTTCGCGCCATGGCTTTTTTGATCTTTTCGACATCCTCGAGCGACAGGTTGAAGCCGAGGCTGGTCAGGCGCCGGGCACCTCCCGGTTTTTCCACCCGCAGGACAAAGGCGTTATCCCCCAGTTTCAGCTTCAACTCGCTGGTCAAGGTACCGTCCTGGCCTACCGGGACTTCCGCCTGGTCGAGGAAGACCCGGTTGCCCGGCTCGGTCAGGGCCATGAGCCGGTAGATGAGGACGATCCCTTCTTTACCGGCGGCAGCGTTTTTGCCGACGAAGCGGCAGCGGCTGCTATTCTCGCCCACCGGAATCTCCAGCTCGCCCTGGGGGTCGAGAATGATCAGGGACGGCAGCTCAACCTGGGTCCGGATGGACCGCCCCTGGGAATCGTTCATGACGACCCGCACCGGTTCGTCCGCCACCGGCATGGTTCTGGCGAAGCGACCGTGGGCATCGACGGGGAGGGCCTCGCCGTTGATCAGCACCCGCGGGTCGGTGCGGAACCGGTCGACGATCTTCGCCTGCTGCCGCTGCTCGAGCTCGCTTTTGAGCTCGACCCGGCGGTTGAGATCGCGCCCTTCGGAGCTGGCATTGCTGGCAACCGGCCGGTCTGCACCGAACCAGCGCAGAATGACGCGCTCCGGGGCAATCCCCTCCTCCTTGACCAGGTAGGTAGCCGCCGCCTCGGCCCGCCGCCTGGAGACAAGCAGGTTGTCCTCTTCGCTCCCCACGGCATCGGAGTGCCCTTCGACCACCACTTTTTCATCGGGGTACTGCTGCAGCACCTGCGCAATCTGGTGCAGGGCCTGGCGGGCCGCACCGCTCAACGCGGTCGAATTGAAATCAAACGCGCCGCCGGTCAACTCCAGAGCGACCGGATGGTTGCGATTGACCCCGAACAGGCGCCGCGGGCTGGTGATCACACTGCCGTCCTTATGGGTTGTTTCGACCTGGTAAAGGAAGAGTTCGCCCCCTGGCAGCGCCTGGCTGTCATCGGCCAGCCCGTCCCAGGTAATCGTCTGCGGCGGCGCCCCCTGACCGGAGAGGGTACGAATCGTTTCCCCCTGACGATTGAGAATCAGGCAGCGCCAGGAAGCGATGGCCCCCATCGCCTCGGACTGCACGGCAAACCGCAGCAGCCTGGCTTTGGCGCCACCGAACTCCACCACATGGTCGACGGCTTCGGCCAGGCGGATATCGACCCCGGGCAGAGAGGCTTGCTGACCGTTGACAAAGAGGGCGGGCATTTTAACGCTCCCCATGATCTGCATCGGCAGCTCATCGCGGGAAGGGGTCAACACGGCTTTGGGTACCGTCTCGGCAACACTCTCCGGGGCCGGCACCGCTTGGGGCGCCGCTGCGGTGATCGGGACCGGCTCAGGCGTCAAGACCTTGACCGGGTCTGGGGCCGGCGTGATCGACCGCTCCGGCGACGCGGACGGCTCCGTCCGTTGGCCGAACAGGCTTTTAACCGTCTGCTGGTCGATTTTGGCCCGGAAATGAACGTAGGGCCCCTGGGCGGTGTAACTGCCCCGGGAAAAATCGGCGTCGTGAAAACCGACGAAATTGTAGCCGAGGCTGACCCAGACGTTGTCCATCACGTTGTAGCCGACCGACAGGCCGCTGCTGTAATCGAGCTGGCCGGCATTCCAGGAATGGAGCAGGCTGGCCCGGGCGCCGATATCCCAGCGCGAGGTCAGGTCGTAGCGCCCTTCGATGCCGATCAGGTCGGTGAATCCGACGTACTGATCGCCTTCAATCGTCTCCTGCACATACTTGGCGCCGTACTGAAAGGCCAGCTGGGTCCGGCTGTTCACCTTGTAGTTGGTATTGAGGTTGTTGACGATACGCCAGCTGTCATAACTGGAATCTCCGTTGTCCTCGTTGTCGATCTTCAGCTCCACCCGGTTCAGCACCATCCAGCGGCTGCGCAGCGGGCGATAGGCGACATCGAACCGGAAGGCACTGCTGGTGCTGCCGGCTCCCGAATCGGAATCGGTGTCAAAGACCTGGGCCTTCGCCGCCAGGCTGACCCCGTCCTGCGGCTCGCCATGTACCCCGGTGGTAAAGCTCCACCTGTCCTCGCTGCTGGCATGGCGGTATTCCATGCGGTTCCACCACTCCCATTTGTCCAGCTTGTACCTCGCACCCACCGAGAATGCGGTAAAATCCTCTCCTCCCTGACCTTCCTCGCTTTTCAGCACCTGGTTGCGGTCGATGCCCCCATCGACGCTCCAGCGCTCGTTGATCTCCCATTTCTGCTTCAGCCCGACATTGGCCGAAACCCGGGTCCCGGCTTCGTTGAATTGATTCTCCAGGGTCCCCTCGACCGTGCCCCCCTTCCAGGGGCTGGCATGGGCCTTGAGGCCGACGCGGGTCTGCTGGGTATTTTCCTCCTCGCCCCAGCTGAATTCCTGCGAGCCGACCAGGCTCAGGTGGTCGGTCACGCGATAGTCGGCCCCCAGCGTGCTGCGGGTCGGAAAGACGCTGTCTTGGTCGCTGCTCCCCAGGGTCTGCTCGTGGGTGGCCCGCAGCACCAGGCGGTCCCCGGCCTTGATGCTGGCCCCCGCCGTGGCCTGGCTCGAAGTGCTGCTCGATCCGTCGATCAAATCCTCATCGACCTGGCGCACCCCCAGCTGCAGGCTGGCAGGCCCAACCCGGTACTGAAGTGCAGCTTCGGCCAGGGTCCTGGCCGCTTCGGTATCGAGGTCGGACTGGCGGTAGGCTTCGCCCCGCAGGCTAAAACGCTCACTGAGACGATAGGCCGCCTCGATCCCGTACTTGCGGCTGCCGGTCTCGCTTTGGTTCTGCTGCCCCAGGCCGAAACCGGCCTGATTTTCCCGCCAGTAAAGCCTGCCGTCGAGGCGATCCCTGCTCAGGGAGAACTCACCCAGGAAGGCATCGCCGTCGTTCTTTTCACCGCCGAAATTGTTGTCGCTGGTGGCGTATTCCCCCTTGAACTCGAGCCCCTCGAAAACCTTGATGGTGGTGTCGACGCCATAGAGATTGCCTTCTCCGCGCAGATTGTCCTCGTGGATATACGACCCACCAAGCTCCAGGCGCTGATCGAAAAACCGCACCGCGCCGCGACCGCCGTAGTTGTAAGCCTCATTGCTGGTGTCCATGGTTTCGTAGTCGACCACGATATAAATCGGATTGAAATTCTCGTCCTGACTGAAGACCGGTTCTTTTAAAAAGAGAGAACCCTCGTCGTAATCGATGTCGTAATCGAGATGCCGGGACAGGGTGCGGAATTCCAGTATGAGTTCGCTGCGATAGCGGTCGCGGGTTTCGATGATGATTTTTTCCGAGTTCTGAACCAGGTTCTTTCGCGACAGAAAATAGAGACCGGAGGTTCCGTCCCCGCGGATCTCGTCCTTGACAAAGACCTGGGAGGTTTCGCTGCCGAACAGGTTCAGATCGATGTTTTCGCTGTGCAGCTCCGCCTTGAGGCCGGTCAGGCTGCGGTTGTAGCGGGCCAGCTCGGTCACCGTCATGGCCGTGTTGAAATCGCCGAACAGCGCGTAGAACTGGTCCCGCTCGATCTT
>CALZIC010000142.1 GCA_945787285.1 uncultured Desulfuromonadales bacterium | reverse complement strand
TCGAGCTGGTTCCCGGCCGATATTCCGGCGCCTCCCTCCAGCATCCTTTCGCCGACTGGAGCGGTTACACTTCCTTGTCTTTCAGTATCCTCAACCCCTCCGAGAGCCCCATCTCCCTGACCTACCGCATCCACGACCGCAAGCACCGCAAGCGCGGTTACCGCTACCGGGACCGTTTCAACCGGACCATCATGGCCCAACCGGGCTGGACCGAAGTCGTCGTGCCCATGGACGAGGTGGCCCGTGCCCCTGAAGGGCGGCTTATGAATCTCAAGAAAATTGTAGGATTTTCCCTTTTTGCCCGAGACGTGGAAAGTGCCCATGTCCTCTATCTCGATCACCTGCGGTTGCAGGCTCAGGCGCCTGCTGATTGAGGGGAGAAGGATTGGTGGTATTGGTTGTGCGGCTGAAAGGGATAATAATTCCTTGACAAAAGGAGCCGGAGTTAACGATTCTAGGCCCTTCTTCCGGTCTGGGAATGATGTTTTAATTTTTTGTCAAGGAGTTGTGAAATGCGTCATTTTAGCCTTTGTCTACTCGGGTGCGTCCTGCTGGGAGTGCTGCTGGCGATGCCTGCGGCTGCCTATAACCAGCCGTCGGTGAACCTCGGCTTCACCTCGTTTCTCGATGGCGGCCCGCCTGCCGGACCCGGGCTGTACCTCACCGAATACGTCCAGTTCTACAGTGCCGACAAGCTGCGCGATCTGCCGGTGCCGGACCCCGATGTCGATGTTACGGTGAGTCTGACCCAGTTGATCTATCAATCGCCCACCGAAGTCCTCCCCGGTGCCCGTTGGGGACTCGACGTGATTCTGCCGACGGTCTTTATCGACAGCAGCCCGTTGCCGGAAACCGACTACGGTTTCGGTGATCTGCTGGTCGGCCCCTACCTGCAATGGGACCCGATCATGGGCAAGAAGGGGCCGCTCATGCTCAACCGCGTCGAGCTGCAGACCATTTTCCCCACCGGCAAGTACGATGACACCAAGCCGCTGAACCCGGGGAGCAATCACTTCTCTTTCAACCCCTACTGGGCCTCGACCGTCTTTCTCGGCCCCAGAGTCACCGCGTCGTGGCGGCTGCACTACCTGTGGAACGACAAAAACGATGATCCAGTCATAGGAGCCCGCTACGTCAAGCCGGGGCAGGCCTGGCACGCCAACTTCGCCGCCTGCTACGAAGTGATTCCGAAACGGCTGCGTATCGGCATCAACGGCTACTATTTCGATCAGATCACCCATACCGAGGTCGACGGCAGCTCGATCAACGATGACGAGAAGGTTTTCGCCATCGGTCCCGGAGTGGTCTGGCACATCAACCGCGAAATGCACCTGTTTCTGAACGCTTTCCGCGAAAGCTCGGTCGAAAACCGCCCCGAGGGGGACCGGGTCAACTTTCGCTTCGTCTGGCATCTTTAATCTCTTCTGTCTGCCTCTTCACAAAAAGCCCCCGGTTCGCACCGGGGGCTTTTTGCGTTTGTGGTCGCGATAGAGGATAATCGGCGGTCGCCCTGGGGGAGGGCTGCTCAGCAACGAAATCCGGAAGCCTCCTGGCTGTATGGTAGAGGCCCGCATGCTGGTTGGAGGGAACGGCAGAGGGGCGCGTTGCGGCATGGGACACCTGCCGGGAAATGGCGGGGTCGCGTTTTACATATTGGCTCATGAGTAAATTTTCTGATAAGGTGTCCGAATTTTGACGTAAGTGTCTGTCGGGAATTTTTAAATGATGGAGCTTTTTAGTTTAACCGCTTGAATTGACAATGGTTCGGCCCGGTTGGGGCTTTTATGTTTTGCTGCCATGTACTTGATGTTCATTGGCTACTGCTAGGGTGGGATGATGTTTAATAAACTTTTCTGCTTTGTGATCACCGTTTCTCTTCTTTTTGCCTTTACCGGCGCCTGGGCCAATTCGGGGTTGTCTGCAGCGGCGTTAAAAAACCGGGGGCCTGCGGCCGTTCTGACCGCGGGTGACCCGAACTTTTCACGATCTCTGGTGATCGGCAAGGTCTTCAACGATATCAATGGCGACGGTTTTCAGCAGGAGGGGGAGTCCGGCATCCCCGGCGTGAGCGTCGCTTCGGTCAGCGGTCTTCGGGTCAAGACCGACCGCTTCGGGCGCTACCACCTCGATGACCTGCAGGTTGAGCGATTTGTGCGCGGACGCAGCTTCATTCTCAAGGTCGATTCCTCGACCCTCCCGCCCGGCTCGACCTTCACGACCGAGAATCCCCGTGTCGTGCGCCTGACCCAGGGGATGATGCCTAAAATGAACTTCGGCGTCCGCCTTCCGGCATCCCGCCTCGAAATGTTCCTGGTCATCAAGCCTGCCGCGAGGCCGTCTGCCAAACCGCTGGCCGCGGCGGCGAAACCGCAACCCGTAGCGGTGGTCAAGCCGGCGAAAACAGCGCCGCAGGTCGAGGCTTCGGAGCCTGTGGCCGAATATGTTTCGCCCTCGACAGACGCCGACTGGGACGGTGACGGGGTTGTCGACCGTCTCGATGAATGTCCCTGTTCTCCGGCCCGTGCACGGGTTAACGAACGGGGTTGCTGGCCGGTGGTGAATGTTCTGTTCGATACCGATGGCTGGGAGATCAGGGAGGAGGGGCGGCAGCTTCTAGACGAGGTGGCCGATATTCTGAATAGCAACCGCGAGATGGAGCTCGAGATCCAGGGGCATTCGGACAGCCGCGGCCCGCTGGGGCATAACCTGCGCCTGTCGGAGACGAGGTCGCGGGCGGTGATCGATTACCTGGTGAAAATCGGAATCGACCGCAAGCGCCTGCGCTCGGCGTTCTTCGGTTATCAGCGGCCGGTTTCCGACAACGCCACCGAAGAAGGACGGTCCTTGAACCGCCGGGTTGAATTCAAAAAGAAGCCGTGCGCCCTTGAAGTCGGCACCGAAGCGGCTCCCGTCGAACCGGAACCGCCGGAGGCCGGGGACAAATCGAGCCGGCTGGATATTCTGGAGAGGTTTTTCGGTTCCCTGTCGAAGTTTCTGATCGGCACTGCCCATGCCGGGGAACCCCGCATCGCCGCCGGGGCCATGGCGGCCGGGGAGAACTCCCTGGTGATCGACCGGAGGTTCTTCCGCTACCGCTCCGCCGAGCTTAACCCGGCTTACCAGGGGACGGTGAACGAGATGCTGGCAGCGATTCGCAGCCAAAAGCGCCTGACCCTGGTCCTCTCTTCCTGCGGCCTTCCGGGGGAGGAGGGCAGGCTGCTCGATCGGGAGCGAACCGATGCGCTGCGGCGTATCCTCAACGAGCGCCTCAGCGGGGGGCTCGCAGGCTATAAACTGATGATCGAAATGGCCGAGGCGCAGGAGTCGGAGAAGGCCGCCCTGGTGGAGGCGGCCGCTAAATCTCCTGCGCAGGTGCTGCCTCGCGTTGGTGAAGAAAAGGTTGGTTATCGCGAGCCGTTGCACCGGGTCAGCCGCTTGCCTGCGAAGGATATTGATGAACTGCCGCGGCCCGCGGTGTGGCTGACGACCGATGAGCTCGACGTCTCTCCGGCACTAAATGTCTATTTGAAGCGGGAGCCCCTGTTTGCCTCTGCCGGCAAGGAGGACGCGGCCCGCTTTCTCATCTATTGCAACTACCCGCATTTTGTCGATCGCTGGCAGATCGAGATTTTTCCGCCCAACTCGACGCTTCCCGTCGCCCTTCTTTTCGGGGGCGGATCATCACTCGAGAACCCGCACTTGTGGAACCTGACCCAGGCCGCCGGCCGGCCGGTGCCCCCGGGGCGTGGGTATTCCTACGTGCTCACCGTTTATGACCGCGACGGCCATTTTGACCGCACCCGCCCTCGGCTGTTCGACATTCATGGCGAGTCCCCGGCGCCGGCTGCGGTTGCCGGCGAGGGGCAGGGGGGCTTGCGCGAGGTGGTCAGCCTGGGGGGCGCAGCCGAAAAACAGCTTCAGTACGACCGCGACCATACCGATGTTCGCAACATCCCCGTCTCCGGGGGCAAGGTGACCATCTACGGCGAGGGGTTGGCCGAGGGGAGTCGCGCCACCATCGATGGCCGTGAGGTCTCGATCGATCGCAACGGCCGTTTCGTGCGCGAGCGCATCGTGCCGGAAGGCGACCACGCTTTCGACATCCGCCTTGAAGACCCCCGTTTGGGGGAGATGCGCTACCGTGAAGAGACCCACGTTGCCGACCATGGCATTTTCATGGTCGGCCTGGCCGATCTCACTGCCGGAAAGACCAATTTTCGCGGACGCTTCGAGCCGGTCTCCGGCAGCGATGAGTTCGACGAGAAGATTTACGTCGACGGGCGCATCGCCTTCTACCTCAAGGGGAAAATCCTGGGCAAATACCTGCTGACGGCCCGCATGGACACCGGGGAGGAACCGGTAGATGACCTCTTCAACCAGCTCGACCGCAAGGACCCGACCTCCGTCTTTCGCCGGCTCGATCCCGACAAGTATTACCCGATCTACGGCGACGACGCGGTAACGGCGGTCGATGCCGAATCGCAGGGACAGCTGTATTTCAAACTCGAGGCCGACCGTTCCCACCTGATGTGGGGCAATTACCGTACCGACCAGAGCCACACCGACCTCGCCCGCTACCGTCGCAGCCTGTACGGGGCCCAGCTGAACCTCAACAGTAACGAGACGACCCGCTTCGACGACCGCCGCACCGAAGTATCCGGGTTCTGGGCCGAGGCGCAGTCGGTTCCGTCGCGCGACGAACTGCGCGCCACAGGCGGCTCCCTCTACTACCTCAAGCATGGCGATGTGGTGATCGGGTCGGAACGAATTCATGTGGAAATCAGGGAGCCGACCTCCGGGCGGGTGGTCACCTCGTACCCGATGGAGGTCGGCCGCGATTACGAGATCGACTGGCTGCAGGGGAGGGTGGTCCTTACCCGGGCCCTGAACGCCGTGATTGCCAGCCAGAAGCTTATTACCAACACCCCGCTGGCCGGAGAGGGGGTCTTCCTGGTTGCCGAATACGAGTACGACGCTCGCAGCAATGTGATAGAAAATGAAACCTATGGCGGGCGCGCCAGCCACTGGCTGTTCGACCAGTTGCGGCTGGGAGGGAGTGTCGTTAATGAAAGCCGGGATTCCGGCAAAGACTATCAACTGACAGGAGTCGACTCGACCGTCAAGCTCGCCAGGGGGGCCTGGCTGAGCGGCGAATGGGCCGAGAGTCGCCGCAGCCATGCCGGTACCTTCATCTCCAACGACGGCGGCCTCAATTATGTCGAACTGCCGCAGCCCGATTTGGACCGCAAGAGCGAGGCGTGGAAAGTGGGACTGCACCTCGAATACCCTGAGTGGACCGGGTTGCGTTTCGGGTCCTTCTACTCGGAGCGGGAGGCCGGCTTCTCCGCCGCGGCAGAGGAGGCGGTCAACGACACCCGGCAGTATGAGTTTACCCTGGAAGGGGATCTGGGGCGGGGGTATTCGCTCTACTCCCAGCTGAGCTTGCAGGATGAAGAGCTGGCCAGCCGCGTTGAGACCGGCACCCTGCAAGTAGGCAAGGAGCTTGGGCAGGGGGTTCGGATCACCGCAGAGGCCCGCCATCAGAGCATCGAGGACCCTGCCGAAGAGACCCTCAGGGATACCCTCGGGGCGATGCGCCTCGACTGGCAGGCGAGCAGCCGTCTCAGCACCTATGCCATACAGCAGTTGACCCTGCACCGCAACCGGGCAACACCGGAAAACAACCGCTCCACCCTGGGGGCCGGCTACGATGTGACCGACAGTTTCAGGGTCGATGTCGAAGGCTCGACCGGCAACCTGGGGGAGAGCGTCAAGGTGGGGGGCAGTTACGAGATTTACGACGACATGATCCTCTACGGCAATGTCGAGCGGGAAAGCGGGCGCTATATCGGCCGCAGCACCACGACCACCGTAGGAAACCGCGGCAAGGCCACCGACTGGGTCGACGTCTACACCGAACAGCAGATCACCTACGGCACCTACGAAGACGGCGTGGCCAATGTCTTCGGTCTTGACTTCGCTCCAGGCGATCACTGGAGCCTGGCTCTGGACTACAGCCGCAGCCTGGTGGAGAAGCGGGCCCGTCGCACCACCCATCGCTACCTCAGCAGCGGCGCCACCGGAACGATGATTCCCAATGCGACCCTTTCTTTGGCTGACCCTGCAGCGGCGGGGCTGGTCGAGCGGGATGTCTTTACCTTTTCGGCGGCCTATAGCTCGAAGGCGGTCGATTACCGAAGCAAGTTCCAGGTCCGTTTCGACGAGGGCGCGGTCGATCTGACTCAGTATGTCACCACCAATCACCTCGACTGGAATGTCGATGACAACCTGACTCTGCTGTTTGCCTTCGATTACTCGACCACCTCGGGAGATGGCGGCAGTGAGGATGACGCCCGTTTTACCGAGGGCAAGCTGGGGTTCGCCTATCGCCCGGTGGCGGTCGATCGCTTCAACCTGATCGGACGCTACACCTATCTTGAAAACCTTGCGCCTCTGGAGCAGGTCGACGCCACCAATCCCGATGAGCGCTCCCATGTCTTTTCTCTCGAGGGGATTTACGATCTTTCCGCACGCTGGCAGTTTGGAGAAAAGTTCGCCTACAAACGGGGTGAGGTCCGCACCCAGCGCGACCAGGGCTCCTGGCTTGACAGCGAAAGTTACCTCTGGGTCAACCGCCTTAATTTTCACATCGTCCATGCCTGGGACGCCAGTGTCGAATACCGCATGCTCTGGAGCACCTTGGCCGACGACCTGGAACAGGGCTTTCTGCTGGCCGCCTACCGCCACCTCGGCAAGCATGCCAAGCTGGGGGCCGGTTACAATTTCACCGATTTCGAGGACGATCTGACGGTGGCGAACTACGATGCCCGCGGCCCGTTCGTCAATGCGGTAATGAAGTGGTAGGGTAGGAGACGGAAGACGGAAGACGGGATCTGACGGTGGCGAACTACGATGCCCGCGGCCCGTTCGTCAATGCGGTAATGAAGTGGTAGGGTAGGAGCCAGGGGGCGGAAGGCGGAAGACGGAAGACGGAAGACGGAAGACGGAAGACGGAAGACGGACGACGGAAGACGGAAGACGGCCCACTGACCACTGACCACTGACCCCCGTACGCCCTGCAGATATCTGCAGGGCGTTTTATTTTGTTGCCTTTAATCTCCATTGGGTGTAGATAATTAACGGGTTATTAATTTTTTCTCTGTGCTCTGGGGGAGGTTGTTGATGGTTAAGAAAATTGGTTTTATCGGGCTGGGGACCGTTGGGCGGCACATGGCCGCCAATCTGTTGAAGGGGAATTACGAGCTGGCGGTCTTCCATAACAAGCCTCAGGAAGTCGAAGACCTGGTCCGGCTGGGGGCAGCGCCGGCGTCGACCCCCATGGAGGCGGCCCGCGGCAAAGACATGGTGATCGTCGTGATGCCGGAGAAGGAAGAGATGGAAGCCGCCCTTGGCGAGCAGGGATTGCTCGAAGGGCTCGACCCGGGAACGATTCTGGTCGACATGGGCACCCATTCCCTCGAAACGACTCTCGATCTGGCTCAGGAGGCGGTCCGCAAAAGGGCGCTGTTTCTCGAGGCGCCGGTATGGGGGACCCGTGAGCATGCCGCCAGCGGCCTGCTGACCATTCTGGCCGGAGGCGACCACGCCCTGGTGAGCCGCTGCCGGGAGGTCTTGTCCCATGTGGCCCTGAATATCATCCACGTCGGGCAGGTCGGTGATGCCACGCGCATGAAGTACATCGTCAACCTGGTGCAGGCCGAACTGATGGAGGCGCTCAGCGAAGGGATGGTTCTCGGCGAAAAGCTTGGGTTCAAACCGGAAAAAATTCTCGAGGTGCTCGAATCGGGCGGGGTCGCTTCGCCGCTGTTCAATGCCAAGGGGCGTTCGATTTCCCGCGGTGATTTCTCCCGCAACCTGGCCCTGAAATATGTCTACGAGGGGCTCGTGCAGGTCAAGGAGGTCGCCGACAAGGAGAACCTCGATCTGCCAGCCGCCAATGCGGTCCGCAAGGTTTTCGAAGCGGCGGTTCATGCGGGGCGGGGGGAAGAAGATTTCTCCGCGATCGTCAAGGTGCTTCATTAAAATCCATGCCTTCGGGCCTGTGCTCGTTGTTGGGTGGGCGGTTTCCCCGGTTGGGGAGACCGCCCTTTTTTATCGGCCTGGGAGACTTGCGCCCCTGTCGTTGACAGCCCCCACAGGCAGTGTTAACATCCTGCGTTTGACTTAACTTTGGGAGGCCTGAAATGGATCAAAAACTGCAGATACTTCTCGGCACCGTTCAAAAGCTTATCCGCCGCGGGGCCTATCCCAACCTGACCAAAGTTCTCGTCAAATCCCATCCTGCCGACATAGCCCATCTCTTCCGCTACCTCGACCTCAAGGAGCAGCGGATCCTTTTCAATCTTATCGGGGACGCTGAGCGATCCGCCGAGGTTCTTTCTGAACTCGACCATTCGACGGGCGCCCAACTCCTCGAGCAGATCGAAAAGGAGACGATCACCGAGATCCTCCAGGAGATGCCCTACGACGATGCCGTCGATATCATCCGCAACATGCCGGAGGAACTGGCCGAGGAGATCCTCCAGATCATGGAGGACGAGCATTCGGAGGAGATCGAGGAGCTCCTCAAGTATGGCGAGGAAACGGCCGGCGGCATTATGGCTACCGAGATCTTTTCCCTGCGCGAGGAAATCACTGTCAGGGAGGCCATCTCTGCGCTGCAGGAAGCGACCGACGTGGAGATGGTCTTCTATCTCTATGTGACCGACGATCACAACCATCTGGTGGGGGTCCTCTCCCTGCGCCAGCTATTGACGGTTCCCCCCCATACCCGGCTGAAAGACATCATGGCCGTGGACGTCTTCAGCGTTCGCACCGACACCGACCAGGAGGAGGTGGCCCGGGTCGTTGAAAAATACAATATCCTCGCCGTGCCGGTCGTCGATGAGGGGAACAAGCTGATGGGGATCATCACCGTCGATGACGTCATCGATGTCATGCGCCAGGAAGCGACCGAGGATATCTACAAAATGGCCGGCTCCAGCGACGAGGAGCTTCTTTACGGCAACAAGTCCTTGAAGATCGCCCGCCTGCGTCTCCCCTGGCTGCTCACCAACCTTTTCGGCGGCGTGATCACCGGCTATCTCATGTGGGTGTTCAAGGTCACCCTCAAGGAAGTGATCGCCCTGATCTCCTTTATTCCGGTCATCACCGGCATGGGGGGGAACGTCGGTGGGCAGTCGGCCACTATCGTGGTGCGGGGGTTTGCCACCGGGCGAATCGAGCTTTCGACCCTGCGCCAGGTCTTTCTCAAGGAGCTGCGCGTCGGGGTGATCATGGGGCTGGTCTGCGGAGTGACCATCGGGCTGGTCGCCTACTTCTGGCACCATAACGTCTATCTCGGCCTGGTGGTCGGTCTGGCGATGGTGACGGCGATGACCGTCGCGGCGACCATGGGGGTGCTGGCTCCGACCTTTTTCAAGCGTATCGGCGTCGACCCGGCCATCGCCTCGACCCCCTTCGTGCAGACCGCCAACGACATCACCGGCATCCTCATCTATTTCGGAACTGCGACCCTGTTTCTCAATCAACTTCGATAGGCGAGAAACAGTTCCATGTCCGACGTTCGACGTTCCATGTTTGAGATTTTTGTTTTTCAACTTTGAACATGGAACCTCGAACGGTGAACGGGGTTACCCATGCAGCTCCTCTCATCCGAAGCGATCGTCCTGCGGCACGTCAATTACGGCGAGGCGGACCGCATCGTTACCTTCCTGGTCCCGGAGTACGGGCGGCTGAAGGGGTTTGCCCGCGGCGCCAGAAAGAGCAAGAAACGGTTCGCCGCCTCGCTCGAGCCGTTTGCCGAAGTGATCCTCCATTGGAGCCCTTCTGGCAGAGGGGGGCTGGTTACCCTCAACGAGGCCGAGCTGATCGATCTCAGGCTCGGCTTGCGCGGGGACCTTTCCGCCATCGCCCTGGCCGGTTACGGCAGTGAACTGGTCGAAGTTCTGTTCGCCGAGGAAGAGTCCCAGGTCGAAACCTACCGCCTGCTGCAGGCCTTTCTGCAGCACCTCGATCGCTGCGGCGGTTCCCTCGATGCGCGGCTGCTTTTCGAATGGCGGATCCTGGCCCTTGCCGGGTATACTCCCCATCTCCTTCACTGTTCCGCCTGCGGCGGCGGCCTGCCCGATTCGGGGACTGTTTTCGACGCTGCCCGAGGCGGCAGCCTCTGCCCCGCGTGCACCGGCCGCGGTCAGGGCATCGCCGCCGAGCTCCCCGTCCTCGGTTCCCTGTCGCGCATCGTGCACGGCCCCGTCGACCGATTCGACGGTGTGCGGCTTAGTCCCGCCACGCTGTCTCTGGGGCATGCCATGGTCTCCGACGCCTTGCATCAGCATCTGCAGCGCCCCCTCAAAAGTCTCTCCTTTCTGGAGCAGATCCTTTCCCTGGGGAGCACTCACAAGCCGGGGTGACGTCCCCTTTTCCGCATGGCTTCCGCATGCCCAGATCCACCACCAATTTTGGGCTTCGGGAACAGAAACGGGAGCATCTGCCTCGTTGCCTTCACCGATTTGGTGCTCAACGTAACTACCGCTACGCCTCCGCCCAAATAGGCTTGACGCCTCGCATCTACACCCGTTTCTGCAGCCTCGGGCCTCAAAACAGGTGGTGGATCTGGGCTTGACAAGGGGTAGGTTGGGGGTTAAACTTCACGCTTTGTAGCTCTTGCGTACTGTATACAATCGTTTCGGTTCCGCCTGGGCGGATCGGAATGCGTTACTGGGCCCAGCAGGGGTGCATTATCCAGCAGCCCTATGATGTTGAAAAAGGGGCGGGTACCTTCAACCCCGCCACCTTTCTCCGTGTTCTCGGGCCTGAGCCCTGGAACGTTGCCTACGTTGAGCCTTCGCGGCGCCCCACCGACGGTCGTTACGGGGAAAACCCCAACCGTCTGCAGCATTACTACCAGTTTCAGGTCATTCTCAAGCCGTCTCCGGAAAACATTCAGGATCTCTACCTCGACTCCCTGAAGAGCTTCGGCATCGACTCGTCCAAGCACGACATCCGTTTTGTCGAGGATGACTGGGAGTCGCCGACTCTCGGGGCCTGGGGGCTGGGCTGGGAAGTATGGCTCGACGGCATGGAAATTACCCAGTTCACCTACTTTCAGCAGGCCGGCGGCATCGATCTGAAGCCGGTCTCCGGCGAGATCACCTACGGCTGCGAGCGCATCGCCATGTATCTGCAGGGGGTCGACAACGTCTACGACCTCGAGTGGATCAAAGGGGTCAAGTACGGTGACGTTCATCACCAGACCGAGGTGGAGCATTCGACCTACAATTTCGAAGTCGCGGACACCGGCATGTTGTTCAGCCTCTTCGACATGTACGAGAAGGAGTGCAAGGAGATCGCCAAACGTGATCTGGTCTTCCCGGCCTACGATTACGTGCTCAAGTGTTCCCATGCTTTCAACCTGCTCGATGCCCGCGGCGCCATTTCGGTGACCGAGCGTGCCCACTACATCGGCAGGGTGCGCAACCTCTCCCGCATGTGCGCCGAGGTGTATGTGGCCCAGCGCGAAAAGTTGGGGTTCCCGCTACTTAAAAAATAGATTGTCGGAATCCGGGAGCCAGGAGCAGTGTACAAGCTCCTGGCTTCTCGATTTTTGATTCTGGATTTTGGAGATATTTTATGGCTGCAGAATTGTTTCTTGAAATAGGGACCGAAGAACTCCCCGCCGGATTTCAGCGGCCGGCCATGCGCGACCTTGAGCGCCTGCTCTGCAAGGAACTCGACAACGCGCGAATCGCTTACGGCCAGGTGCGCACCTTTGCCACGCCGCGTCGCCTGGCGATCTCGGTCGGCGATGTGGCTGCCGGGCAGCAGCGCCAGGAGCTGGAGCTCTCCGGGCCTTCGGTCAAGGTCGCCTTCGACGCCGAGGGCAAGCCGACCAAGGCGGCCCTCGGTTTCGCCCGCTCCAACGGGGTCGATGTGTCCGAGTTGACCACCCGTCAGACCGACAAGGGGGAATACCTGTTTCTCTCCAAGGTCGTCGAAGGGGGGGCGACCGCCGAGCTGCTTCCGGAAGTCCTTCCCCGGGTTATTGCCAGCATCCCTTTCAAAAAGTCGATGCGCTGGAAGGACCTCGATATCCGCTTCGCCCGCCCGATGCACTGGATTGTCGCCCTCTACGCCGGGCAGATCGTCCCCTTCGGCTGCGGCAGCCTGCAGAGCGGCAACCTCTCCCGAGGTCACCGCTTCATGGCCCCGCACAATTTCGAGGTCAACGGCGTCGACAGCTACCTGGCCGAGGCCGAGCGCCATTTCGTCATCCCCGATATGGACAAGCGCCGAGAGCTCATCGCCGGGCAGATCCAGGCGGCGGCCGATGCTGCCGGCGGCAATCTGCTTGAGGACGACAAGCTGCTTGATGAAGTCGCCTGTCTGGTCGAAGACCCCACCCCGCTGTGCGGGACGTTCGAGGAGAAGTACCTGCAGCTGCCTCGCGAACTGCTGATCACCACCATGCGCGAGCATCAGCGCTACTTCTCGCTGGTCGACAATGACGGCAAGCTGCTGCCCAAGTTCATCACCGTCTCGAACACCCGCGCAAAAGACCCGCAGGTTGTCATCAGCGGCAACGAAAGGGTCATCCGCCCACGGCTTTCCGACGCCATGTTCTTCTACACCCAGGACCAGAAGGTCAAGCTCGAAAGCCGCCTGGAGAACCTGAAGAATGTTGTCTACCAGGCCAAGCTCGGCACCAGCTATGAGAAGGTCATGCGCTTTCGCGACCTGGCGACCGGACTGGCCGCTCAGCTCGATGCCGATGTTCGGGAGCTGACCGATCGCGCCGCCATGCTGGCCAAGTGCGACCTTGAATCGGGCATGGTTTACGAATTTCCCGAACTGCAGGGGATCATGGGGCGCGAATACGCCACCATCGAGGGCGAAGATCCCCGGGTTGCCAAGGCGATCTACGAGCACTATCTGCCGATCCAGGCCGGGGGCGACTTGCCGAGCGACAATGTCGGCGCTTTTGTCTCCCTGGCCGATAAATTCGATACCATCTGCGGTTGTTTCGGCGTCGGCCTGATACCGACTGGAACCGCTGACCCTTACGCTCTGCGCCGCAGCGCTATCGGCATTCTCAATATCATTCTTGATCGCGGTTACCGGATATCGCTGCAGGAATTGATCGGCAAGAGCGTCGATTTGCTCGGCGCCAAGCTGACCCGGCCTGCCGATCAGGTCAAGGCCGATGTTCTCGAATTCATCCGTCTGCGCTTCTTCAACCTGCTTACCGGCCAAGGCTACCCGCAGGATGTGTTGACGGCCTCGAGCGGGTCAAGGCTCTTGCCGAACTCAAAGGGCAGGACGATTTCGAACCTCTGGCCGTCGCTTTCAAGCGGGTGGTGAACATCATCAAAGGCGGGGTGGAGACCTCGGTTGATGCCGCCCTCTTCGAAGAAGAGAGCGAAAGAGAGCTGTTTGAAGCAACCCAGAAGACCCAGACCGAGGTACTGGCCCGGATCGCCGACGGGGACTATGCGGCGGCCCTCGGTGCCATTGCCACCTTGCGCGGACCGGTTGACGCCTTCTTCGAGGGTGTTATGGTTATGGCCAAGGAAGAAACGGTACGTACCAACCGTCTGGCCCTGTTGACCCAGGTTGCCAGACTCTTTGCGGGGATCGCGGATTTCTCCCGGATCGCTTAACGATCCGGGAGTCCGTTTATAAACCGGGTTAACAGAGGCGAATGGCGCCTCACCTACAACTTTTCGAGGAGGAGAAGTTTGATGAGTGTGAAGTATGTGTACTTCTTCGGCGATGGGAAAGCCGAAGGCAAAGGGGACATGAAAAACCTGCT
>CALZIC010000141.1 GCA_945787285.1 uncultured Desulfuromonadales bacterium | reverse complement strand
CGACTGCGCCCCGGCAGATGCTTCTATCTACCCCGGTGCAACCGAGATTACCTGTGACAACATCGATCAGGACTGCTCCGGTGCCGATGAGCTCGATGCCAATTGTATCGATAGTGATGGTGATGGTGTTTTTGACATCGACGATATGTGTCCCGGTGAGGACGACACAATTGACATAGATGAGAACTCGATCCCCGATTGCTTGTCGCCTCCGAACCAGGCACCTGTGATTTCTTCCCTGGTTTCAAGCGCACCCAGTTTGGCTATCAGCGAAATGGCCGGGATTACCGGAACGGTCACAGACCCTGACAATGATCTGGACACGGTCACCTGGAGCGCCACCTGTTCCCCTGTCCTGGGTGAAAGCATCGCTCCATTTAATAATAACGGTGATGTCTATCAGGCCCTGTTCAATGCTCCGACCAGCCTGGATGGAGCCTCTCAGGTTCCTTGCGATATAACGTTTATGGCAACGGATACTGCCGGCAACTCGAGCAGTGCCATGATCACAGTCGATGTTATTGCTCCCAGCGGTACCTGTTCCATCGAGGGGACTGTGTATGGGACCGACGGTTCGCCACTGGCCAATCAGAGCGTTAATCTCCAAGGGCTGAGCGATACTTATAATAGTACCGTTTCAACCGATCAGAACGGTAAATATGTCTTCGATAATGTTGCTTGTTGCCAGTTTGTCAGCGGCAGTTACTCTGGCGGATTCGAGGGCAGGCTGATCGTTGGCTTCACCTACGAAGATCCCAGCAACGACAACGATATCCCGATGACCTGGACGCATAAGCGCGATGTTCTGATGGATTGTTCCAATTTCGATCCCTCTGTCGGTACCAGTAAATGTCCAAGGGATATTTACCTGCCTGCCGTATGGGGTGTCGTGGGAGGCTCCTACTATAATGCCGGTGGCAGTCCTTCCACCGAAGTCACCGATGTTTCCATCTCGAACTATGACGGCCCCTCCTCCTACTTCAATGTGACCTCCGCAAAGCCTCCAATCAGGACAGGCGGAATCTACGGTCCGATTGCAGTGCCTCTGGGGCAAAACCTGACCAACACCATCAGTGCAATTCCGTCAGCGAGGGTCGCCGGTAGTTTCGACATCCTCTACAGAGGTCAAGTGCTGACCAAGGATCTTGGTAACGGTGTCTCCGGAACAGCTTCCGGTATGGTCTACAAGGACAACGGTTCGGTCATTACAACCCAGGTTGATCTGGATAATTTAGGAGTCAAGGTGCCAGCATTTGATGGGGCGTACACCCACACCGATGTTTCCGGGGGTGAGCATATCGTCACCAACACCACTGGTGCAATGAGAGACGGTTATGGTTCGGTTAATTACTTTGGTGAAACTGCGACAATTGATATTATGGGAAGCAACTGCCAGGTAGACGGGATGCTTTACAACCACAGGGGACAACCGCTCAATTACGCCTCTCCCAGCTTGGAACTGCTTGTGGAGAACGGAGCCAGTTCTGCGATAAACTTCTCTGCTGCCCCTAGTGGCCAGTTTGGCTACAGCGGTCTCAGGACTGGCGGTGGCGACATCGCCCTGATGCAGGCTGATTATGATGGTTTCAGGTTGTTTAACCTCAACACCTGTCGCGAAGGTGCGACCAACTTAGACTTGCAGGTCTACCCAACTCTGCCGAGCCAATGTGGGGGTGGTTACTGATGTCTTCTGAAACCAGGATTCGAGCTGGTTTCAAAGACAGTCTCTCAGCTCCACTGAATTGAAAAAACAAAAGAGAAGCTCTCCGGGGCTTCTCTTTTGTTTTGAATCAGCCAATAAGGACCAGCCGCAAGTGGCCGCACAGAAAACTCTGTAAAATATTTTTTTAACCCTTTCCAAGCTTGGGAGACGGGGTACCAATTGATCTTGTTGCCTGAATATAATGTCAAACCAAGAAAGGCCTCGGCATGGGGCCTTTCTTGGTTTTGTGGCCGATGTTAATAGGTTACATTTTGGGCTGAAATCCTTCTCTGGTATCTGCAGGGTTGATCGGGCTCTCATTGACTTCTTGTGGGGAATGAAATTTTTATACTTTATTTTGATAGGCGGGCATGTTGTCTTAATTCTGACCCTTTGATGCATGTGGTTTTGTCGGCTTGATGCTCTGGATGCTGATAGATATGAGGAGAGTCTTGTGAGTAGGCCTGACGGGACGAGGCGGTTAAACAGTTGTGCACTGCCTGGCTGAGATAAAGGTGTCTTTTTATGGGCCGATGGAGCTTTTCCTTCGACACTGTCGATGCGCCGAAAGGCGGAGCCGGAAAGCTCCGCCTTTTGCGTTGCGGAATTCAACAAAATGGTTTTCGTCCATTATAAAAACAGGATGACAGGATGAACCTGATTCTTCTTTTTGAAAAAGATTTTGTAGCAGAATGCAGGGCGCGCCTGGCCGGCAGACGTTTGCGGCATGTCCTTGAAGTGCACCGGGCTGTAGTTGGGGATGATCTGTGTGTCGGGATGGCCGGTGGACAAATCGGCACCGGCCGGGTTTTGCGTCTCGACAGCCAGCTGCTGGAGATGGAAGTGCATTTCAAGACCGAGCCTCCCGCAGCTCTGCCGGCAACCCTGCTGCTGGCCCTGCCGCGCCCCAAGGTGCTCAAGCGGGTCCTGATTTCGGCGACTTCGATGGGGGTCAAGCGGATTTACCTGGTGAACAGCTACCGGGTCGAAAAGAGCTACTGGCAGAGCCCGGTTCTTTCAGAGCAGAAACTGAATGAATCTCTGGTGCTGGGGCTTGAGCAGGCAAAGGATACGGTGCTGCCGGAGGTGCATCTGCGCAAACGATTCAAGCCGTTTGTCGAGGACGAACTGCCGGGGATTATCGCCGGCACCACATCCCTGGTGGCCCATCCGGTGGCCGCCGAAGAATGCCCACGGGCTGTGCAAGGGGCAGTGACCCTGGCCATCGGGCCGGAAGGGGGCTTCATCCCCTACGAGGTGGAAAAGCTGGTGGAGGGAGGGTTTGCTCCGATATCGCTCGGCGAGCGGATCCTGAGGGTCGAATCGGCCATCCCGGCACTATTGGGGCGGATGTTCTAGAGCACCAATTCGTACTGAAGACCCAGTTCTTATTTTCGGTGAGCCTCGAAATGTGAATCCTGGGTCGCTTCGTACTGAAGATCCCACCCGGAGAATGACAGGCGGTAGCCGCCGCCTTCCTGTCGGTAGACCAACAGTGGATCATGCAGCCGGCGTTGGCCGGGGATGTCGATGCCGAGAGCGTCGAGTCGCTCGGGATAGCTGCCGTTCTGATAATGAAAGAGATACAGTTCTTCGCGCAGGTTGTCAGAGCGCTTCAGGCAGTCGTCAAAAGCCTTTTCGGCGTTTTGCAGCCCCAGCGACCAGCCGCCGGCAAAGAGTACCCAGGTGGCGATCAGCACGAAGAATTTTTCCAGCTTTCGCGTGGACGGTGAGAAAAACGTCGCAGCGAAAGGGAGGAGCAGAAAGGGGATGGCCGCCAGGGGCGAGATGATCGGCACGAACCCCTCCCCGAGCCACAGCCCCGCAAGCGGGGCCCCGGCCAGGCAGAGCCAGAAGAGAATTGATCGAAAAAAGCGAGAGCGCATGATGTCCTGTGAATGGTTAATTGGGCGGTGTCAGGGCATTGTAACCTGACCAGTTCAAGATAGCTACACACCTGGGCTTATTCCATTCATTTCCCCACAGCGATTTGCCCCTGATTCCCCACCCTTGTCTTATAGTCCTTTATCGTCGTCCCCCGAAAAGAGAGCCGAGAAGACCGCGGACCAGGCTGCGACCGACCTGGCTTCCCACCGCCCTGGCCGCGCTTTTGGCAATCGATTCGACCAGGCTGGCGGGCTGGCGCCCGCGGGAACGGGCCTTTTTAGCCGGTTCTTTCGAAGCCTGCTCCTGCAGCTTGGCGGCCCGTTCCTTCAATATTTCGTAGGCCGATTCCCGGTCGACTTCCTTTTCGTAATAGCCGTAAAGGTCCGACCCGCGCACCACCTCATCCCTTTCGGCCCCCGAGAGGGGTTTCAGGCGGCTGCGCGGCGGGCAGATCAGTGCCCGCTCGACCATGGTCGGGGAGCCTTTGGCGTCGAGCACCGAGACCAGGGCTTCGCCGACGCCGAGCTCGGTGATGGCCTGGCGGGTGTCGATTGCGGGGTTGGGGCGAAAGGTTTCGGCTGCGGCCTTGACCGCTCTCTGGTCCTTGGGGGTAAAGGCGCGCAGGGCGTGCTGGATGCGGTTTCCGAGCTGGCCGAGAACATCCTCGACCTGCTCGATCTTGTCCTCCAGCGCCTTGGGGGCGTCTTCGAACAGAAGGTGCGCCTCGTCAAAGAAGAAGACCAGCTTCGGTTTTTGGGGATCGCCGACCTCCGGCAGCTGCTCGAAAAGCTCTGAGAGCAGCCACAGCAGAAAGGTGGCGTAGAGTTTGGGGGAGAGAATCAGCTTGTCTGCGGCGAGAATGTTGACCATGCCCCGCCCCTGGATGTCGGTCTGCATGAAGTCGGCAAGGTTCAGGGCCGGTTCTGCAAAAAAATGGTCGCCCCCCTGGTCATCGAGGGTCAACAGACGCCGCTGGATGGCGCCGATGCTCGCCGGCGAGATGTTGCCGTACTCGGTTCGGTACTCCTTGGCATGGTCACCGACGTAGCGCACCATCGCCTGCAGGTCCTTCAGGTCGAGCAGCAGCATGCCGTTGTCGTCGGCGATGCGGAAGACCAGGCTGAGCACGCCGCTCTGGGTGTCGTTGAGGTTCAGCAGGCGGGCCAGCAGCAACGGGCCCATGTCGGAGACCGTCGTCCTCACCGGGTGCCCCTGCTCGCCGAACAGGTCCCAGAAGACCACCGGATAGGCCTCCTCGGTGAACCCTTCAAGTTTCAGCAACTCCGCTCTTTCCAGAACCTTGGGGTGCCCATCGCCAGAGGCCGCCATGCCGGAGAGGTCGCCCTTGACGTCGGCCAGAAAGACCGGTACGCCCATGCGGCTGAACCCTTCGGTGAGTGTGCGCAGGGTGATGGTCTTTCCGGTACCGGTGGCCCCGGCGACCAGGCCGTGTCGGTTGGCCATTTTGGGAAGCAGGTTGACGTCCTTTTGGCCCCGGCCGACCAGCAGAGGAATGTTCGATGCGTTCATGTACCCTCCAGAATAAGCATTTGGGTCAAGATATATGTATAAAGCGTACCGTAAAAGACGTTCGAGGCAATGAATTTGATGGGATACGGCGACCCGGACACCTTGCTTGGTCGTTTTGTTAATGATTGTTTTTTACACTATATATGAAAAAACAGATTGACTACTGATTCAAACGTTTGTTTTAATTGAAGCAGGTTCGATTTAACAACCCCGGGAGCAAGGCATGAATCAGCCGGATACCAAACAACGTATTCTCGACAGTGCGGAAAAACTCTTTGCCGAAGATGGTTATCACTGCACCTCCCTGCGGGCGATTACCGGCGGCGCGGGGGTCAACCTGGCAGCGGTCAATTATCATTTCGGATCGAAAAACGCGCTGCTCGAAGCGGTTTTCGAGCGCCGACTGATGCCGTTGAACCGCGAGCGCCAGGGATGCCTTCTTGCGGTTCGCAAATCCGCGGCCGACAGGGGAGGGCACCCAGAGCCGAGAGAGGTGCTTCGGGCCTTTATCGAACCGACCATGCGTTTTCGCAACAGCGGGGATGGGGCCGAAAAGTTCGTGTCCCTGGTCGGTCGGTCGCTGGCCGAACCGGTTGGTTCGGTGAGGGAGACCTTTCTGGGACAGATGCGGCCGACCTTCATACTGTTGTTTGAAACCCTTTGCCTGGCGTTGCCTGAATTGCCCCAGGCACGCCTGTATTACCGCCTTCATTTCGCCCTGGCCTCCATGGGACATGCCATGTGCTGGGCCGATCGCCTGATCGGTCCGGCCCATGAAGGGCTTCCCTCCGGAGTGGTTTTGCCCGACGACAGCACGCTGCTGCTCGATGAACTCTTGTCTTTCGTCACCGCCGGTATGGAGGCCTGACTATGATCGTTCAGCGACTCTTGGCCATGGTGATGGCGGTCTGTCTGATGGCTGCCCCCGGCTGCGCCGTTCACCCGCCGCAAGAGGTTGTGCTGCCGGTGGCGGTGCCGGAAAAATACTCGGGTCTTCAGGAGCGCACCGACACCCTTGAGATGACGCAGAGGTGGTGGGAGATCTTCGGGGATGACCGGTTGAATGCCCTGATGGAGGAGACCTTTGCCGGCAACTTCGAACTGAGCCAGGCCCTGGCTCGGCTGGAGCAGATCGAAGCCCTGGCTGAGAGCACCCGGGCTTCGAGCTGGCCCTTTCTGAACATCGGCGCAAGCGGGGGACCGGTTCGTCAGCCGGGCATGGCGGGGGCGGTGACCGACGAGTCCTGGCGCCTTTCCGCCGAGGCCGGTTTTGAAATCGATCTGTGGCAGAAACTGAAATCGCGCCGTGATGCGGCCGGTCTCGATGTCAAGGCCTCTCGGGCGGATCTCGAAGGCCTGTTCCTCTCCCTTTCCGCCCGGGCGGTCGAGCTCTATTATCTGGCGGTGGAGCAGCGGGCGCAGATTCGATTGACCGACCGCGCCATCGCTTCTTTTGCCGATACCCTCGAGCTGGTCGAACGCCGCTACCGCAGCGGCCTGGTGCCTGCGGTCGACGTTTACCAGGCCCGACAGAACCTGGCTGCTGCCAAGGCCCGGAGGCCGCAGTTCGAGAGCAATCTGGCGATCACCGAACATGCCCTCAAGGTGCTCGCCGGGCACTATCCTGATAGCCGTGAAGAGGCCGGTTCGCTGAGCGTCCTTCCTGAGGTGATCGCCGGGCTGAACACCGGGATTCCGTCTCAGTTGCTGATGCGTCGTCCCGATATCGCTGCCGCCCTGGCGCGGGTTCAGGCCAGCGACGAGCGACTCGGTGCGGCGATAGCAGAGCGTTTTCCCGCTTTTAATCTGGTTGGCAGCTACGGTGGAGCCAGCAGCGACCTCGACAGCCTGCTCAATTCCGGCAATATTTTCTGGAACCTCCTGCTGAATCTCGCCCAGCCTGTGATTGACGGCGGAAGACGGCGGGCCGAGGTCGATCGCAGCCGCGCCGTTTATCACGAAAGGCTCGCCGCCTACCACCAGACCGTTTTGAACGCATTCACTGAAGTGGAAGACGCCCTGGTGCGGGGAAGAACGACCGCCCAGCGGAGCCGGTTTCTCGCCGAGCGGGCCGAGGCGTCCGGTAACGCCCTGCGCCTGTCAACCGACCGTTATCGCCAGGGGTTGACCGATTACCTGCCGGTATTGACCTCCCAGGGGTTCTACTTTACGGCAGAAAGCGAACTCCTTTCGGCCCGTCGCCAGCTGATTTCAGAACGTATCAGCCTGATGCGGGCCCTGGGTGGCCACTGGATGGCTGAACAGGTTAAGGCGGCTCGAAATAAAGGAAAAGAATTATGAGGACGTTGCTGAAGATCCTGATCCCCCTTCTGGTTATCGCTGTCGGCGTGTTCGGCATGCGCACGATGATTTTGTCGAAGAAGGCCCCGCCAAAGGCTCCGAAGGTGAATAACGGGGCGCTGGTCGAGGTCATGACCATCACTCGGCATGACCGGCAGGTGCTCGTCAGCGGCACTGGAACCGTCCAGGCGCGTCGCGAGGTGAGCGTGATACCTCAGGTCAGTGGAAAGGTGGTCGAAATAAGCCCAGACCTGGTGGGTGGCGGATTTTTCCGCAAAGGAGCTCCCCTTTTTACCATTGAACCGGCTGATTATCGCCTGGCGGTGGACCGCGCCCATGCAAATCTGGCGCAGGCCGAAGTCAATCTGGCGACCATGCAGAGCCAGGCCGAAGTCGCCCGCCTCGAATGGCAGAGGCTCGGGCTCGGGGGGAGGGAAAAGCCCAACCCCCTGGTCCTCTATGAACCGCAGATGAAAAGTGCCGAAGCAGCCGTCGCCTCGGCCAGGGCGACTCTTGAGCAGGCCCGTCTCAGTCGGGTCAGCAGCGAACAGGTTGAGTTTGGACAGTACCTCAGGGCCGGGACGACCGCCGCCATGTTGACCGGCACCGACCGGGCCGAGGTGGTGGTACCCCTGTCGGTGGAGGACCTGGCCTCCCTCTCCGTCCCCGGTCCCCGCTCCGGGCGTCACGGCTCGAAGGCGACGGTGCGTTTTTCCAACGGAGCCGATACCGTCGAGTGGCTGGGCCGGGTTGACCGGACCCTCAGCGAGGTCGATCCGCTCGGTCGCATGGTGCGCGTGGTGGTGATGGTCGATGACCCCTACTCTCTGGACGATGAATACGCCGGGGCCAGGCTGCCCTTGCAGGTAGGGATGTTTGTTGATGTCGAGCTGGCTGGAGAGACGCTGAAGGGGATTTGGGCTCTTCCGAGCAAGGCCCTGCGTGACGGGTCGACCGTCTGGGTGGCCGATGCCGAAAATCTTCTGCGCATCGCTGCTGTGACCGTGGTGCGACGCGAAAAGGACCAGGTACTCCTCAGCGGCGGCCTTGCCGATGGGGACAGGGTGGTTCTGACCTACGTCTCCGGCGCGACCGACGGCACCAAGCTGCGCCTGCTGCCCGAGAGTGAGGCGCCATGAAGTCAGCGGTCAGGTGGATGACCCGCAATCATGTGGCGGCCAACCTGCTGATGCTGGTGCTGGTTGTCGGCGGCATCATGAACGGCCCGTCGATCAAGCAGGAGGTGTTTCCCGAGGTTTCCCTCGACCGTGTGCAGGTGCAGGTGGGCTACCCCGGTGCCGGCCCCGAGGAGGTCGAGGACGGGATCCTGCTCAAGGTGGAGGAGAATCTCACCGGGGTCGACGGGATCAAGCAGATCAAGTCGGTTGCCGCTGAAGGGTTTGGAACCGTCACCGCCGAACTCAACGCCGGCGAGGACGCCGACCGGGTGCTGCAGGATATCAAGAGCGAGGTGGACCGCATCATCACCTTTCCCGAAGATTCCGAGAAGCCGGTGATCTCCAAGCTCCTTACCCGGCGGGAGGTCAATTCGGTGGTGGTTTACGGTCAGGCCTCCGAGCGCAGCCTGCGCGAGCAGGCCGAGCGGGTGCGCGAGGATCTCCTGGCGCTGCCCGGAATCACCCAGGTGGAGCTGGGCGGAGTTCGCCCTTTTGAGATTTCCATCGATATCCCCGAACAGAATCTGCGCCGCTACAACCTGACCCTGGACCAGGTGGCCCAGCGTATTCGCCGCGCCTCACTTGACCTGCCGGGAGGCACCATCAAGACCGAGGGGGGGCAGATTCTGCTGCGCACCAAGGAGCGCCGCTACCTGGGGAGCGAATACGCCAATATTGTGGTGGTCTCCGCGGCCGACGGCACCCGGCTGCGTCTGGCCGACATTGCCGAAGTTCACGATACCTTTGCCGATACCGATGAGTTTGCCCGGTTCGAGGGACAACCGGCCGCCATGGTCAAGGTTTACCGGGTCGGCGAGCAGAAACCGATCGAAATCTCCGAGCTGGTTCAACAGTACGTCGAGGAGAAGGGACCGCAGATGCCGCCGTCCCTCAAGCTGGCGACCTGGAACGACACCTCGGAAATTTTCAAGAGCCGCATGGACCTGCTGAAGAGAAATGCCGGTCTGGGGCTCTGCCTGGTGGTCCTCATTCTCGGCCTGTTTCTCGAACTCCGCCTGGCGTTGTGGGTCATGCTCGGTATTCCGATCTCCTTTTTCGGCACCCTGCTGCTGATGCCGGTGATCGGGGTGTCGATCAACATGATCTCCCTTTTCGCCTTCATCCTCGCCCTGGGCATTCTGGTCGATGACGCCATTGTGGTCGGCGAGAATATCTTTGAGCAGCGCCAGCTGGGCAAACCGTATCTGCAGGCCGCCATCGACGGGGCGCTGGAGGTGGCGGTGCCGGTCACCTTTTCGATCCTGACCACGGTGGCGGCCTTTCTCCCCCTGGTCTTCGTCTCGGGAATGATGGGCAAATTCATCCGGGTGATTCCGCTGATTGTCATCACCCTGCTGCTTGTTTCTCTGGTCGAATCGCTCTTAGTGCTGCCGGCCCATCTGGCGGCCGGAGGCCCGCGCCAGGCCCCCGGCGGGCTGCTCGGAGTGATCGACCGCAACCGCCGGCGTTTCGGCCGTGGTCTCGATCTTTTTATCGCCGGCCCCTACCTTAAAACCCTCAAGCTGGTGCTGCACTGGCGCTATGCCGCCGTGGCCTGTGGCATTGCCATGCTGCTGCTGTCTGTCGGCCTGGTCAAGGGGGGAATGATCAAGTTCGTTTTCATGCCCGAGGTGGACGGCGATCAGATTACCGCGGCGTTGCAGATGCCGCAGGGGACCCCGGTGGAAGAGACCGGAAAGGTCCAGGAGTATATTGCCGAGAAGGCCCGGGAGGCGCTGGCCGAGTTCGATGCCGAGCGTCCCGAGGGGGACTCGGTGCTGCGCTATATCTATGCCCTGACCGGTGCCACCATGGCCGCCGGGGGGCCCGCCGGGGGACAGACCAGTTCCGGGTCGAACCTGGCCAACATCGCGATTCTCTTGACCGAAAGTGAAAAACGCGGGGTACCGACCGCGGAAATCACACGCAGGTGGCGGGAGAAGGTCGGCGAACTGCCGGGCATCGAGTCACTGACCTTTGCCTCGAACCTGGTTCGCATGGGCGCCAATATCGATATTCTGCTGGCCCATGAGGATTTCGAAATTCTCGACCGGGCCTCCGAGCGTATTCGGCAGGCTCTTGGCGAATACCCCGGGGTCAGCGATCTGCAGGATACCTTCGAGCGGGGCAAGCGGGAGATCAAGCTGCGCCTGACCCCCGAGGCGCGCACCCTGGGGGTGACCGAGGAAGACCTCGGCCGCCAGGTGCGGGCGGCGTTCTACGGCGCCGAAGCGCTGCGCCTGCAGCGCGGCCGCAACGAGGTCAAGGTGATGGTCCGCTATCCCGAGGAGGACCGCAGGCACCTGCACAACCTCGAAACGATGCGCATCAGAACCCCCAAGGGCGGCGAACTGCCCCTGGCCCGGGCCGCCTACGTCGAGGAGGGGCGCGGTTTTTCCGAGATCAACCGCACCGACCGCAAGCGGGTGATCAACGTCACCGCCAGCGTCGACAGCAAGGTGGGCAATGCCGGCGAGATCCTCGACGATCTCAAGGGCGGTCTGCTCAAGGAGCTGCTGCTCGACTATCCCGGGCTCACCTTCAATCTCGAGGGCGAAGAGCGCGAGCGCCGCGATTCGATGGGGAGCATGATGAGCGGTTTCCGCATGGCCCTGGTGGCGATTT
Source organism: uncultured Desulfuromonadales bacterium (assembly GCA_945787285.1). GTDB lineage: Bacteria > Desulfobacterota > Desulfuromonadia > Desulfuromonadales > Trichloromonadaceae > CALZIC01. Next base: position 3,700 of record CALZIC010000141.1, on the reverse strand, counting down.
TCGCCCTGCTGGCCATCCCCTTTCGCAGCTACAGCCAGCCCCTGCTGATCATGGCGGCGATCCCCTTCGGCATCATCGGCGCGATTGTCGGCCACCTGATCATGGGGTTCAACCTCAGCCTGCTGTCGCTGTTCGGCATCGTCGCCCTCTCCGGGGTGGTGGTCAACGACTCGCTGCTGCTGATCAACCGGGCCAATGAGGCGCGCCGGGGGGGCGTCTCCTCGTACCAGGCTCTGATCGATTCGGGCTCCCGGCGTTTCAGGCCCATTCTGCTGACTTCGCTGACCACCTTCTTCGGCCTGAGTCCGATGATTCTCGAAACGAGCGTTCAGGCCCAGTTCCTGATCCCCATGGCCATCAGCCTTGGTTTCGGCATCCTCTTCGCCACCGGCATCACCCTGCTGCTGATCCCGGCGCTGTACCTCATCCTTGAAGACGTGCGAAGCCTTTTCGGCCTCAGTGAGGCCCATGCCGATCATACCATTGATATGGGGGGCGGCGAATAGGGGGAGGGGAGTAGGGGGGAAACGTGGCGTGGATGAACATGGCACTGGTTGGTCGAAGCCCTCAGAGAAGATCGAGAATCTCCTGTCGGCGAAAGCAATCGACGGTATGGTCGTTGACCATGCCGATCGCCTGCATGTGCGCGTAGCAGATGGTCGGTCCGACGAATTTGAAGCCGCGTTGTTTCAGGTCGCGGCTTAGGGCGTCCGATTCGGGCGAGGTGGCGGGGTAGTCCTGAAGGGTGCGCATCGTATTGACGATCGGACGACCATCGACGAACCGCCACAGGTAGGCGTCGAATGTGCCGAACTCCTCCTGCACCGCCAGGAACCGGCGGGCGTTGTTGACCGCCGCCGCGACCTTGAGCCGGTTGCGGATGATACCCGGGTTCTGCAGCAGTTCGGCGATCTTCTGCTCATCGTAGCGGGCCACCCGGGCCGGGTCGAAATCGTCGAAGGCGGCCCGGTAGCTCTGCCTTCTGCGCAATATGGTGTACCAGGAGAGCCCGGCCTGGGCCCCTTCGAGGATCAGGAATTCGAATTGCAGGCGGTCTTCATGCACGGCAACGCCCCATTCCTCATCGTGGTAGGCGACGTAGTCGGGTTTGCTCAGGTCGACCCAGGGGCAGCGGAAGGGTTCGGGCATCATGGCGTACTCCTTATTTTTTTGGGGGGGATGTCACCAATCACCAATCACTGCTTTATCTAATGTGAACCATTTCTCACCCTGAATCAGGGACTTGTCGTATTTTTTTCAACAGGGTATGATGCCTCTGCACTTAGGGTACACCACTTCCGGTGTTTTTCTCCCTTCAGCGGTGCGCGTGTATATTCCAACTACTGGAGAAGAAGTTGGCACTGATCGAAGACAACCTGTACCGAAAAATCAAAAAGGCGACCGGCAAGGCGATCGGCGAGTTCAATCTCATCGAAGAGGGGGATCGCATCGCCATCGGCGTTTCAGGGGGCAAGGATTCCTACACCCTTCTGCATATCCTCGAGAGCCTGCGTCGCCGCTCGCCGGTGAAATACGAGATTGTGGCGGTCAATGTCGATGCCGGCTACCCCGGTTACCGCACCTCGGTGATCGAAGAGCACCTCAAGGAATACGGTTTCTCCCACCGGATGGAGACCACCAACTGCTACGACATTATCGAGGAGAAGCGAACCCCCGGTACGTCCTACTGCTCCTTCTGCGCCCGCCTGCGTCGCGGCGTTTTGTATTCGCTCGCCGAGGAACTCGGCTGCAACAAGATCGCCCTGGGCCATCATCTCGACGATTTCATCGAGACCCTTCTGCTCAACCAGTTCTATTCCGGCACTCTTAAGGCGATGACCCCCAAGCTGCTGGCCGATAACGGCAAGCACACGGTCATCCGGCCGATGGTCTACGTTGAGGAACAGGATATTATCAAGTTCACCCGCCACAATGGATTTCCGGTGATTTGCTGCGCCTGCCCGGTCTGCGGGGTGGTCGATCAGAAACGCAAGCGCATGAAGCGTCTGGTGCGGGAGATGACCGAAGAGATTCCCCACCTGCGCCGCAGCATGATTGGCGCCCTGGGCAACGTGCAGCCCCGCCATCTGCTCGACCGCAGCCTCGGCGATTTCTGAACGGTTTAACCCGAATCCGCTGGCTCTTGCGCTATTGCCCGGTCAGATCTCACCAATTCAGCTATAAGTTCGATTCTGAATGAATGATGGCAGGCGGGCGATTGTCGGGTAAAATAGGGATAAAGCGCAAGGGGGTTGCATGAAGAAAGTCGACGCCTTATCGCACGACATCGACCTGGCCAGCGAGGTTCAGCAGCTGCTCTTTCCGAAAGGTTCGCCGGTTTGCGGATGGAGCTGCATCGGGGTGAAGAACCGGATGGCCACCGGACTCGGCGGGGATTATTTCGAATTTATCACTCTGCCGGATGACTGCATGGCCGTTTTTCTCGGCGACGTCACCGGCCACGGCATGGCGGCGTCGGTGGTGATGTCGCTGATTTACGGGTACATTCATCATTCGACCAGGGAAAAATGCGCGCCCCTCGAGACGATTCTCGAGGTCAACCGGTTTTTGCGCTCTTTTGCCAGGCGTTCCGAAGAATACGATTACTTCTTCTCGTCATCCCTCTTCTTCAGCGCCATCGATCCCGATTCGATGGGAATGCACTACGTTAATGCCGGACATGTGGCGCCGATGGTTCGGCGCGGCGACCAGATTCATTCCCTCAAAACGACCGGAATCCCCCTGGGTTTTTTCGAAGATCCTGAAATGGAGATGCGCAGCTTCGCTTTTGAGAAGGGGGACCGGCTGCTTCTCTACACCGACGGAATCACCGAGGCGTCCAATGACAATGGGGATGTTTTCGGGGAGGAACGCCTTTCCGGCCTCCTTTTGGCCCACGACGGCGACCATCTTGAATTTCTAGAAGAGCTCTATGCCGACCTCCGGGCTTTTCAGGGCGCCGCACCGGTCACCGACGACAGTACTGCTATCGTCATCGACTTTCACGGGGCGCTCATTCCGTCCTGACCGGGCCGCTCCTTTTCCTACACCTAACCCCCCCGAAGCCCCGACGGACTTTCCCTGTTAGCCATAACTGGTCTTGACAGTTGCGTTTCGCCCCATATTGTCTGAAATCTCAGGGCTTGTTGGAAAGCTCTACCCCCCCTGTGTCAGGATAGTTGTCACCTCAAATAAACTAAGAGGAGACGACACTCATGCCTATGAGATATTCCCCTGCCTTTCGTGCCCTGATGATTCAGAAGATGACCGACCCTGATGGGCCGAGTCCGGTATCATTGGCTGATGAAATAGGTGTTTCACGGAGCTCTCTCTACCGATGGGTGAGTGAAGCTGATACGCTTGATATCGCAATTAATTCTGAGCCACCCTCATTCACTGAATCCATGCAGAGGCTGTCCAATATGAAACGACCACAAGACTGGAGTGCTGAAGAGAAACTTGCTGCCGTTTTGGAAGCTGCGTCGCTGACCGAAGAAGAGTTTGGTGCTTTTTTGCGTAGTCGGGGATTGCATGAAGCTCAACTTCAACAGTGGCGCGATCAGATGCTCGTTGGCCTTGAGCCAAAGCCTGCAAAGCGTGTCGAGACAAAACGTATCCGGGACATGGAGAAGGAACTCAGACGCAAAGATAAGGCTTTGGCAGAAACCGCTGCCCTGCTGGTTCTCAAAAAAAAAGCCCA
>CALZIC010000140.1 GCA_945787285.1 uncultured Desulfuromonadales bacterium | reverse complement strand
CTGGCATGAATGAAGACCATACCGTCCCCCCTCAGGCGCTGGAGGATGAACCCTTCGCCGCCAAAAAAACCGGCGCCGAGCTTGCGCTGGAAAGCAATCCCAACCTCGGTGCCGAGGGCGGCGCAGAGAAAGGCGTCTTTCTGGCAAAGGATCTCCCCCCCCATGGAGGCGAGGTTCATGGGGATGATGCGCCCGGGGTAGGGAGCAGCAAAAGCGACGTGGCGCTTGCCCCCGCCGCTTTGGTTGGTAAAGTGGGTCATGAAAATCGATTCGCCGGTCAGGGCGCGCTTGCCCACGTTGAACAGTTTGCCCATCAGTCCCCGATCCCCTCCGGAGCCATCGCCCATTTTGGCCTCGAAAACGATGCCGTCTTCCATGTAGTTCATGGCCCCGGCCTCGGCAATCACCGTCTCGCCGGGGTCAAGCTCGACGGTGACCATCTGCATGTCATCGCCGATAATTTCGTAATCCACTTCGTGGCATTTCATCTGGTGGCTCCTTCGTACAGATTATTTAATCGCGTCACGGTCTGGCCCCTTTGTCGGCGACCTGAATCATCGCGTCATGAATCAAGGCGTTGTTGGCCAGGCATTCCTGGCCGTAGATGTCGAACGGGGCGCCACCCATATCCGTGATTCGCCCGCCGGCCTCTTCGACCAGCAGTTTGCCTGCAGCAACATCCCATGGCTTGAGTTTCATTTCCCAGTACCCGTCAAGGCGACCGGCAGCGACATAGGCCAGGTCGAGGCTGGCGGCTCCGGCACGACGACAACCTTGAGCGGCCATCTGAAAATTGACGAAGTGATCGAAATTGTTGACCGGGCTCTCTTTCCGGTCGTAGGGAAACCCGGTGGCAAGGAGCGCCTCATCGAGTTTTTTGACAGGTGACACCCGGATCTGGATTTCGTTAAGGAATGCTCCTTTGCCTTTTTCGGCGACGAACATCTCTTGATGAAAGGGATTGTAAACAACCCCGACCTTTATCTCGCCCCGCACCTCCAGGGCGATCGATACGGCGAACCAGGGAAAACCGTGGGCATAGTTGGTTGTTCCGTCCAAGGGATCTATGATCCAGCGGTAATCGGATTCCACCCTCCCGTAGTCTGACTCTTCGGCCAGAATATCGTGGCGGGGAAAGGTGCCCCTCAAGACCTCGACAATGGCGACCTCGGCAGCCCGGTCGGCATCGGTCACCAGGTCGACCGCCCCCTTGTGACGCACCTCAAGCACTTTGCCGAACTTCTGCATCAGGAGCCGCCCCCCCCTGCGAGCGGCTTTAATCGCGATCTTTTTCATGGGACCTCATGACTGAATCACATTCACTAGGAGTTTAAAACCTCAGAATCCTGCTTCTCCAGGGCAGCGCCACCTTCGGCATCCTCGCACCACAACTGGGTTCCACCGACAACCGCAATGGGAATGCAGGCGAACTGCAAAAACGGAATGGCCAGCAGGGCCAGAACGCCCGTACCGAAGCCGAGCATTTTGAGGTTGCGGGAAAAGATGTACCGGCGCTGAGCCCTGAACATCATCCGCTTGCGGCTGAAAACGTACCCCATGTATTCGACAACCAGAAAAAAGAGGGTCAGGGCCACGGCCAGTACCGAATAGATAGCACTGCCGATGCCGGGAATGAAATTGAGCAGGAGCAGAAAGAGCATCACACCGACAAATGCGGAGAGCTTCTTCACTTCGGTCACCAGGGTCCGAAGAGCATCGCCCCCGAACTGCTTGAGGGAAAAGGAATCCTCGTTCTTGACCCCGGTTAACAGCTGCTCCGTCCGCTCAGAGAGCAGATCGTTGAAGGGGGAGGCGATCAGGTTGCCGATGACGGTAAAGCTGAAAAATACGATGATCGTGGTAACCAGGACAGCGACCACCCAGACGAAGTAATAGAGCAGTGCCCAGTACCAGGCCTCGCCCTGCGGTATCATATTGACCACACTGTCGTTGAAAAAGTCGAAGCCGAGATAAACGGATCCGGAAAAAACGACCAGGTTGATCAGAAAGGGGATGACCACATATTTCAGAAGCGCCGGATGGGACATGAGAAAACGGATGCTGCGGAAGGGGGCGAAAAATCCACGGGAAAAATTGCTGACCGGATTTCGGCTACTGCTGCGACTCATGGGACGACAAACCTCCTGAGAGAATATCGGATCTATAACAACCTTGGTATGCTAGCACAACCGTAAATCAAATCCAATGTTCAAAGCTCAGTGGCTGCGCACATAAAGGGCTTCGCTCGACTAAACCGGGCGCGAGGTTGCAGGCAAAAAAACGCCGCCCAATGGTACAGGGCGGCGTCATAAAAGTCGACAGGAGGCAAAGTCTATCGACGAAAAAGGCAGGTCTTCTTAGAAGGCGAAGGTGACGGAAATACCGGCCAGGGTTTCGGTATCGATGGCTTCCTTGGCCTGGGCGCTGAGCCCGGAAGAAAGCATGTAAGAAGGGCTGATGGTGATGTTATCGGTAACGGCATAGTCGAGGCCGAGACTCAGCTCATAGTTGTGGAATTCGCGGTACTCGCCCACGGCATACTCACTGGCCTGGTTGTAGCTGACCAGAGCGCCGAGATTGATGCCGACCTTTTCCCCGACTTCAATGGTGTGACCTACGGAGGCCGTCGCAAAGAGGCCGTCAAGCTCTGCTTCGTCCCAGTCATAGTAGACGGTCAGGGCGGGGCTGAGCAGTGTATTCAGTCCAACACTGACATAGGCTTCGTTGGTGTCATTGAGACCATCGAGGTTGTAGTAGATGTTACCGACGCTTACCGAGACCGTGTCATTGAGGTCAAAGGAGTAATCGAGGGTAATATCGGTTTCGGTCGCCTCGCCGGACTTGAACCCCTCGGCCTTGTCGTCACTGGCCTGCATATTGGTCCAGTAGCTGACGGTGAACCCTTTGTGGCTGATATCCACACCACCCTGCACGACACCTTCGCTACCGCTCAGATCAAAACCTCTCCAGAGGTATTTGTCGTAAAACCCGACGTAGGCATCCCCTTCGACTTCGACGGCGGCCATTGCTGTCGCGGCAGCTCCAACAGTGACCATGGCCAGAGCAACCAGCCCTACAAGAAACTTCTTCATCACATCTTCTCCTTTGAAAATTCTATACTGAGGGATTTTACCGGTGGATCCCCCCGGATCCACCGGGTTGTGAACCGTGACTAATTGTCTATAACTCTTTTGAAACTTTTTATCAATCAGGATTGCTTCGCCGGAGCGGGAGCAGCATTCGGGGCAGGGGCATAGGTGGCGCCGGCGGGAGTGACCCCAGCCCCCCCAATATGGATGGTCTGGAAATCGGGGTAGGCTTCCAAGCCGAGTTCGGTGATGTCGAGGCCGCGGAATTCATCCTCCTCCGAGCAGCGAATGCCAACGGTCATTTTCAGAGCGAACCACGCTACAGCGCTTGCCACAGTGACAAAGGCCCCTACCGCGAGCACACCAATCAACTGAGTCAGGAAGCTCGCTTCACTGTCACAAAACGGTACCGCCAGGGTTCCCCATATGCCACAGACCAGGTGGACGGACAGGGCACCGACGACGTCATCGATTTTAAGCTTATCGAAGAAGGGGACAGCGAACACAACCAGCACACCGCCAACTGCACCAATCAGGATCGCAGCCCCGGGACTCGGAGCGGCAGGACCTGCTGTAATGCTGACCAAACCGGCCAAGGCACCATTGAGGGACATTGTCAGGTCGACCTTTTTGTAAAGGAGTTGCAGCATGATCATCGCAGCCACAATGCCTCCGGCAGCGCCGAGGTTGGTGTTGATGTAGACGTTGGACTGTTCGATGGCGGCACCAGCGTTACCAAGAGAGAGGGCACTGCCGCCATTGAAGCCGAACCACCCCATCCAGAGGATAAAGGTACCGAGGGTCGCCAGAGTCAGGTTCGAGCCAGGAATCGGTTTGACATTGCCGTTTTTGTCATATTTACCCTTGCGTGCCCCCAGGATGATGGCTCCGGTCAGAGCCGACCAGCCGCCAACCGAGTGCACTATCGTCGAGCCGGCATAGTCGGAGAACCCCATTTCAGAGAGCCAGCCGCCACCCCAACTCCAAGCACCCTGAATCGGGTAGATAACCCCGGTCAGAATTACACAGAAGACCATGAAGGGCCAGAGCTTGATCCGCTCAGCTACAGTGCCGGAAACAACCGACGCGGCGGTGGCGACAAACACCATCTGGAAAAACCAGTCGGAGCCTGCAGCGTAAGAGCTGGCATAATCCCCGGCAAGAGCAGCGGCATCATCAGCGCCCCACAGCCCAAGGGAACCGATAAAGCCGCCGTCAACCCCCGAGTACATGAGGTTGTAACCGACCACGTAGTAGAGGATACCGGCCACCGAATAGAGGGCTATGTTTTTAAGGCAGATGGTGGCGACGTTCTTGGAGCGGACCAGACCGGCTTCGAGCATGGCGAAACCGGCGGCCATCCACATCACCAGGATGCCACAGATGAGAAACGAAAATGTGTTGAGAACATAAGCCACTTCAGAAACAGTGGCGTCTTCGGCCAGAGCCAGGCCCGGCAGAGCCAGAAGAATTCCGGCGAGGAGAATCATTGTTTTCTTCATTGGAAAAACCTCCGTAAGCTTTATCTTAGGTAAAAACTTTGTCTGTCAGAATCAGAGGGAGTCGGGACCCGACTCGCCAGTGCGGATACGCACTGACTGCTCGACCGGGGTGACGAAGATCTTGCCGTCACCGATGCGGCCGGTGCAGGCCTCTTTCTGAATCGCTGCGACAATTTCACCGGTTTGCTCTGCAGGGACGATCAGTTCAATCTTGACCTTGGGGATAAAATCGATCTGATACTCGGCGCCTCGATAGAGTTCGGTGTGCCCTTTTTGGCGTCCAAACCCCCTGACCTCGCTCACCGTCATGCCGGCAATGCCGAGGTCGGTCAGAACACCCTTAACGTCATCGAGCTTGAAGGGTTTGATGATGCATTCGATTTTTCTCATTCGTACTGCTCCTTTCCAGAGGACTCAAAAACAAACGGCGCCCGCTCTTCCTAAACATTTAGGAAGAAGGGGGCGCCGTTGCCCAGTTTTCGACCTTGCTCCGGAACGCCGTTGTTCCCTGGTCGCTATCAAGTATTTATCTGTTGCTCAAGAAACCTCAGAGGTGTCGGTTTCTTTTTTTTCAATCAGGCTGTCGCCCGTGCTTCATTACCCTATTAGCATGGCCCGTGCCAAAACTGAAAGCCCCCATTTTAAAAGGTTTTATGGCCGGCCGCCGAGAACACCTGCCCAAATTTTCGGCACCATCAGCAGCCCATGATCAATCTTCCATCACCTTTGCCGCAGGAAGCGTGACCCGAAAGGACGTCCCCTGCCCAAGGGAAGAGTAAACGCTGATGTTTCCTTCGTGCTCTTCCACGATATTCCGACAGATATAGAGCCCCAACCCCGTCCCCTTCCCTTCCTGCTTGGTCGAGAAAAAGGGTTCGAAAATATGCTCCTGCACCTCTTCGGTAATCCCGGTGCCGGTGTCGCAAAAAACCGCCTCAACGTCATCGTCGCCCTTTGCCGCGGTCGATATGGTCAAGACTCCCCCCTGGGGCATGGCATGGGAGGCATTGAGAACCAGGTTGATGAAGACCTGCTTGATTTTGTTGGGGTCCGCGTTCACCAGGGGAACCTGTTCGAAATCTTCGCGTATCTCCACCGAGTGCCGGGTCAGCTCATAGCGGACCAGGCGCAGCACGTCGCGGATGGTTTCATGGAGATCGGTAGGACGCTTTCGGGTTTCCTGGGCCCTTGAAAAACTCAGCAGACCGCCGGTGAGCATCTTGAGGCGATCGACTTCACTTTCAACCCTTTCGACCACTTCCTTCTGAAAGGGTTGAAGGCCTTCCTCCCGCAGAAGCAGCTGGGCGGCGTACGATATCACCGACAGGGGGTTGTTGATTTCATGGGCAATGCCGGCGGACATGCGGCCGACTTCGGCCAGTTTTTCCGACTGAACCGTCTGGTCCATGAGACGCTTGAATTCGGTGATATCCTCGACAATCACAACAACCCCGGTCGTCAGATCGCCGTCTTTCAACGGGGCCAGCCGCCGTTTCTGGTAACGGATGTCCCCCCTGAAATTTCGATGAGTCAGACGGACCTTTTCCGGCGTGCCCGTCTCAAGGACGTGCGTCACCCGGTCGATGAACCCCTCATCGACCAACGCGGGAAAGAGCTCAAAGAGGTTGCGCCCGACAGCACTATCCTCATCGACACCGCTCATCTCCTCAATGGTCCGGTTCCAGGAGGTAATTTTCATATCGACGTCAACGGTATAAACGCCAAGATTGACACTCTTTAGAATTCTGTTGTTGAACTGATGCAGCTCCTGATAGCGAGTCGATACCGATCGCAGGTTCTCGTAGAGACGTGCGTTTTCGATGGCAATAGCTGCCTGCCCTGCCATGGTCATCAGCGGCGCCACATCCGCATCGGAAAAAGCGCCGATGCGGGTGCTTTCCACGTTAAACACCCCGACAACCCGGTTTCGGGCAACCATCGGAACGGCCAGTTCACTGCGAGCCCCTGAAATACCGGGGACGTAGTCGGGCATTTCGGCGAGGTTGTGAATAAGCACAGGCGTACCGCTACCGGCCACCTTGCCCATCACTCCACGCCCGACAGGAATCTCCCGGCCAACAGCTTCGTCTTCATACCCGTAGGACGCGGCAGCGGTCAAAACCCCGCGCCCTTGGTCGTGAAGACGGATAATGGCATTCTCAAAGCAAAACACTTCGCGGGAGATAACCAGTATACGGTTCAGCAGTTCATTCAGGTCGATGGTCGACGCCAGCTCCTGGCCGATATCGATAAGTGCCTTGAGCAATTGTTCATGCTGTCCGTTCGGCCTCGATGCCATTTACTCACCCTTTTGTTAAACCCAAAGCGCCAGACCTTTCCGGCAAATAAGGCAAGTCATTGACCTGCCTAAGGGACCCAAAAATCACCGATTA
>CALZIC010000139.1 GCA_945787285.1 uncultured Desulfuromonadales bacterium | reverse complement strand
GTAACCTGATTCCATCTGTTTGGAGACTGAACCGATGACCAAAAACGAGATCAAAGGGGTGGCCGGATTCTCCTTTGCAGCCTGTGCCGCCGGCATCAAGAAATCGGGCAAGCTCGACCTCGCCCTGATCGTTTCGGAAACCCCAGCCCGCTGCGCAGGGGTTTACACCACCAACAAGGTGGTGGCCGCCCCGGTCGTACTGACCTCTCCGCGGACCCGCAAGGGGCAGTGCCAGGCCATCCTGGTCAACAGCGGCAACGCCAATGCCTGCACCGGGGAGCAGGGGATGAAGGACGCCCTGCGCTGCGGCGCACTGGCCGCCGAGAGCTTGGGCATCGACGAGGAACTGGTGGCCGTCTCGTCCACCGGGGTGATCGGCGCCCCCCTGCCGATGGACTGCTTTGAAAAGAACGTGGCTCCGCTGGTCAATGAGCTGGCGGAAAACCGGATCGATATCGTGGCCGAAGCGATCAGGACCACCGATTCCTTTACCAAGGTCTCGGCGGCCGGCGGCGAGGCGGGGGGCAAGCCGTACACTATTCTCGGCGTGGCCAAAGGGGCCGGGATGATTCATCCCAACATGGCGACCATGCTCGGTTTCGTCATGACCGATGCCGAACTCGATCCGGCGTTTATCGACGCGGCGCTGCGCGGGGCGGCCGATCGCTCGTTCAACAGCATTACCGTCGATCGCGACACGTCGACCAACGACATGGTGCTGCTGCTGGCCAACGGCAAGGCTGGCAACCCGGCGATTGTCGCGGGGAGTCGAGAAGCCGAGCTGTTCTGCGAGCGTCTCGATGCCGTTCTGCTCGATCTGGCCAAGATGATCGTCCGCGACGGCGAGGGGGCGACCAAGCTGGTGCGCATCCACGTATGCGGCGCCAGGGACGATGCCGAGGCCAAGCAGGCCGCCTGCAGTGTCGCCACCTCGAGCCTGGTCAAGACCGCCTTTTTCGGCGAGGATGCCAACTGGGGGCGGATCATCGCTGCCGTTGGTTATTCCGGTTCGGAAGTCGATCCGAACCGCATCGAGATCCGCTTCGGGGATGTTCCGGTGGTGCGCAATGGAGTTACGACCGGGGGCGAACTCGAAGCCAAAGCGACCGAAGTGCTCAAGACCCCGGAATTTACCGTCACGGTCGATCTGAACCTGGGCGGAGGGAAGGCGGATTATTATACTTCCGACTTGACCTACGAATACGTCAAGATCAATGCCGACTACCGCACCTGATCGGGAGGTGGAACAGCCTTGGTGCCTGTTGGTTCTGCCTGCCCGCCGTGGTTTCGACCATGGCGGGCTGTGTCATTTAGTATTTTGGTCGATCTTTCGAGAGGATAAATCCTCTCCCGATTCGTCAAGGAGTTGTCGTTTTCCATGTCATTCGATCATCCCGCCCCGTTTATCGATCACACCCTGTTGAAACCCGGGACGACTGCCGGACAGATCCGCGAGCTCTGCGAGGAAGCGGTCGAGTACGGTTTTGCTTCGGTGTGCATCCCGCCATCTTTCGTCGCCCTGGCTTCGGAACTCCTTTACGGTTCTGAGGTGATGGTCTGCACCGTGGTCGGTTTTCCTCTCGGTTACGCGACGACCGGCTCCAAGGTGCACGAAACGGCCGAGGCCGTCTCGCTGGGGGCCTCGGAAATCGACATGGTGATCAACCTGGGAATGGCTCTTTCCGGTGACCTCGAGGGGGTGGCGCAGGAGATCCGCCAGGTCGTCGAAGCTGCCGGTGCTGCCCAGGTGAAGGTCATCATCGAGTGCTGCTACCTGCCAGATGCGCTTAAAGAGGCCCTGACCGAGGCTGTCGCTGTCTCCGGCGCCGCTTTTGTAAAAACCTCCACCGGATTCGGTTCCGGTGGCGCCACCCTTGATGATGTGGCGCTGATGGCCGCCGTGGCCGCCGGGCGCATCGGGGTCAAGGCCGCCGGCGGAATTCGCGACTGGGCCGCCTGCCGGGACTATCTGGCCGCCGGGGCGACCCGCATCGGGTCGAGCGCCGGAGTGGCGATCGTCGATGAATGGCGGAGGGAGGCCGGACTGTGAGCGGGGCCGCGTTTAAACGGGTCGTACTGATCACCCTCGACGGGGTTGGGGTCGGTGAACTCCCCGACGCCGCAAAGTACGGAGATGGCGGGGCCCATACCCTGGGGCACGTGGCCGCGGCCTGCGGTGGTTTGCGCCTGCCGCACCTGCAGGCGATGGGATTGGGGAATCTCGTCGATGTCGAAGGGGTGTCGCCGGTTTCGAGGCCCTCTGCCGCCTTTGGCAAAATGGCCGAAGTCTCGGCCGGCAAGGACACCACCACCGGCCATTGGGAGATTGCCGGCATTGTCGAGCCGAATCCGCTGCCGACCTATTCCAGCGGCTTTCCTGCCGAGGTGATCGAAGCCTTCACCCGGGAGGTCGGAATCGAGCCTTTGGGCAACATCGGCGCCAGTGGTACCGACATTCTGGTTCAGCTCGGTGAGGAGCATGTCCGCAGCGGACGGCCGATCGTCTACACCAGCGCCGACTCGGTTTTTCAGATTGCCGCCCACGAAGAGGTGATCCCCATCGAGCGCCTGTATGACATCTGCCGCATCGCCAGGCGCATCCTCGATCCCTACAAAATCGGGAGGGTTATCGCACGCCCCTTTGTCGGATCGGCGGCAGATGGTTTTATCCGCACCTCCCGGCGTCACGATTTTTCGCTGCCACCGACGGCCCCTACGGTGCTCGATCGCATTGAACAGGCTGGAATGTCGGTTTACGGGGTCGGGAAGATTCGCGATATCTTCGCTGGTCGCGGCATCACCGAGTCGGTCTATACCGCCTCCAACGCCGATGGTATGGCAAAAACCCTGGAGGCCCTCGAACGGGTTGAGAGGGGGATGATTTTTACCAACCTGGTCGATTTCGACATGCTTTACGGCCACAGGCTCGATGCTGCCGGTTTCGGGGCGGCGCTTGAGGCCTTCGACGCCTGGCTGCCACAATTGTGCCAGCGGCTGCAGCCGAACGATCTGCTTGTGCTCACCGCCGACCATGGTTGCGACCCGACCACTCCGGGGTCCGACCACAGTCGCGAGTATGTCCCCCTCCTGGCCTGGCACCGGGGGATGGTGGCGGGGAGCGAACTCGGTTGCCGGCAGAGCTTTGCCGATATCGCCGCGACCGTCGTCGATGCGTTTTCTCTTGAGCCGGTTCAGGGAGAGAGTTTTTTGGCGGAGCTGCGTGCCCCTTCTGGGGGGTAATACGCAGGGGGCAGGTTGTCTAACCCGCTGCCTCCTGATCGAAGAGCGGGCCCTCTGGCGGACTCAGTGAATCTCTTGCTTTGAGGCGTCGCTTCCGAGTTCGCCGAGGAAGCGATGCTTGATAAAATTCTGCAGATTGAGGGTCCTTTCGTCGTCAAGGTTGGTAAATTCGATACCGACCCCCTGTAAATAATTGTTTTCCGGGCCGGGGTTCACGTTGTAAAGAACCCGCCCTTCGAGTTCCAGCTCTTTTTTCATGCCGACCAGAGGGATGATCACGGTCAAAGTGTCACCGGGGGTCATTTTGTCCACGGCCTTTATGAACAGGCCTTGGGTGCTCAGGCTGAGGACATCGGCCAGATAGCAGGCATTTTCCCTCGAGAGCATTCCCGGAATTCTCAGGGGCAGGCGCAGGTTTTTGCGTGGGTACTTTTCGAGATGCTTCTGCACATGTTCGAAAAGGGCAAAGACGTTGATCGGCGCCGTCAGCATCTCATGGGGCAGGGAGACCGACACGGGACATTCCTCATCTTCGAGGACGATCAGTGGGCAATCCCCTGACCGTACCGGTTTTTCAATTGTTTTCAGCAGGCGTTGGCCACCGTGATGAAGAATTCCGGAGCCAAGGATCAAAAGGTCGGGGGGCGTTTCGTTGATGATGCTCCTGATTTGTTCCTCACGGGACGAAGCCAGAACCCTGAAACCCCAGTGCTTGAGGATGGTTTCGGTGGTCGCCAGCAAGGGCATCCGGAGGTCTCCGAGAATCAGTCGTTTCATGCGGTCGCGTCCTTTATTTGTCTATATCGCAAGTTAGTATACGTTGCAATCTGCTGTGTTCTGTACCCCATGTTTACATAGCCGATTATCGCTTATTTCTCAAGATGAAAGGGGGTTATATCCATGCACATTCGATATTTGTTCTGTATGGCGGTGTTTTTTATCTTCGGGGCAACCAGTGTTCAGGCTCTTGAAGTGACCGAAAGCTCGATTACGACCGGTTTGAACAACCGCGTTCCGATCGATGAAATCCAGAGCAGTTCGGCCGAGGTCGGCAAGCTTTACTGTTTTACCCGGTTGGCAGATGCGGCAGGTGAAACGTCTATTTTCCATGTCTGGTACCGCAATGACGTTGAGATGGCGCGTGTCGAACTGACGGTTCGTTCATCCGACTGGAGAACCTGGTCGTCGAAGCGGCTTGTCCCTGAATGGACCGGAGAGTGGCGGGTCGATGTTCTCGCTCAGGAAGGCACCCTGCTCAAAAGCCTGCCCTTTAGTCTTTATTGACTTAAATTTAATTATAGACAAAAAAACCACCTCAGAGAGGTGGTTTTTTTGTTTTTGGTGCAAAGATTGCTTACTTTTTCTTAGCGCGAGCGGCCCGGGCTTTGGCGAGATTTTCGCCGAGTCCACGATCGATGGCCATCTGGCGGCGAGTCTCGGAATAACTGCGTGCGGCCAGCGACTGGGTGCGGGGAATATCGAACTGCTTGCGGTATTCGCTGGCGGTCAAGCCGTGAGCGGTTCGCAGGTGGCGGGCCAGGGTTTTCATTCCCTTCCCGCAGATCATGCAGATGACCTTGTCCTTGCCAAAAGCTTTTTTGCGGGAGACCGCGGGAACCGAAGACTCTTCCTCTGCGGCTTCAACCGCAAGCGCTTCGCCTTTTTCAAGGGAAGAGAGGGCATTATGAACTTCAGCAAGCTCTGCAACCAGTTCTTCTTTGGTCATTGTGGTTGTAGAAGCATGGGCTGCAACGATATCCGTTGCCATTTCAATTAGGTTTGCCATTGTTCCTCCGTTTCATTGATGCTTGGTATAGTGTCATTCAGACTGTTTTACTATTACTATATAGCCAGATAAAATCAAGGCAAAATTTGTGTATACGTGATAGTGTTTAGTTTGTTGGGGTAAAAGGAACGGAAGCCCTTCGATTAAATAGCAGGCTTAATAGAACCAGTTCGTGTTATAAATAAATAGCAGGCGGGGGCGTTTCAACGTTGCGTTTTTTTCACTTTTGACCGGAAACAACATGGGGGTTTTCAAGCCGGTCGTTTCTTGCGGATCCGGGGCCGGGTGAGCGATGTTGGCCTGCTGGTTTGAAAACCTGTATTTATTTATGTTGCGGGATGGCTGACGATGAACATACGACGTAATTTGGAAGAACGCGAAGAAATCTCCCTTTCACCTTTTGCCAGTAAGAGTGGCCAGAGTAAGGGGCGCAGGACACCGGAAGAACCGTGCGAGGTCCGAACCGCTTTTCAGCATGATCGTGATCGCATTCTTCATTGCAAGTCATTCCGGCGTCTTAAATATAAAACCCAGGTGTTTCTTTCTCCCGAGGGGGATCACTATCGTACTCGGCTGACCCATACCCTGGAGGTCTCGCAGATTGCCCGAACCGTGTCCCGGGCTCTTTCCCTGAACGAGGACCTGACCGAAGCCATCGCCTTGGGGCATGACCTCGGGCACACCCCCTTCGGACATGCCGGGGAAAAGGTTCTGGCCGAGTTGGCGCCCGGGGGATTTCATCATGTCAAACAAAGCCTGAGGGTGGTTGATGTGATCGAAAAAGAAGGGGCCGGGTTGAATCTCACCCATGAGGTGCGCGACGGTATCCTCAAGCACTCCAAGGGGCAGGGGCCGATCCTCAGTCCCGATCCATCGGTCATGGCTGAAACGCTCGAGGGGCGCATCGTGCGCCTGGCAGACATCATTGCTTATGTCAACCACGATCTCGATGATGCGGTTCGGGCCGGGCTGATCGAAAAAGACCAGGTTCCCGAAGATCTTCTGGGGACTCTCGGCGATACGCACGCCCGACGGATCAATGCCATGGTCAGGGACATGATCGAGCAGTCCCTGGCGCAGGACGGGGGGCAGATATGCCTCTCGGACGAAATCGCCGGCGCCGTGGCCGCTCTTCGAGACTGGCTGTTCGAGCATGTTTACCGGGTAGAGAGGGTGCACGATGACTTCGATAAGGCTTCGCACGTTTTGCGAGGGCTCTTTCTATTTTTCGTGGAGAATGAGCAGGCTCTGCTCGCCCACGGCGGTCGCCGCTTTAGTGGCGACCCCCTTGAAATTTCGGTAACCGATTTTATCGCCGGGATGACGGACCGGTATGCCATTAACCTGTATCACCGCCTCTTTCTGCCCCAGCCGTGGAAGATCCTCTAGGGCTCGTAACTTATTGATTTTTCCTGTCAATATGCTTGACATCGGAGAATGGCGTGTGGTAGCGTTTTAGTCAATTTGTGTGTGTATTTCCCCTGGTTTCGGTTGCTCTCTGGTTTTTTAAAATCCGGGGTGCTCCGCGGGACTTTCCCCTTATAATTTCGGCACCCTCCCTCCCCAGGGAACCCAGGAGGTTTGGATGAGCAAAAAACTGTTGTTGGCCGACGACAGCATTACCATTCAGAAGGTCATAGGGATAACGTTCGTAAACAAAGACTACGATCTGGTTGTGGTTGATAATGGCGATGCTGCGCTCGAAAAAGCTCGCCTCGACCGCCCGGACCTTATTCTTGCCGATGTTTTCATGCCCGGCAAAAACGGCTATGAACTCTGTGCGGCAGTCAAGCAGGACCCCGCTCTTGCAGGCGTCCCGCTGGATTCCCAAACCGTTCGAGTCGCAGACCCTTGTCGACCGGGTCGAGGCCCTGCTGGCAGACTCTGCCAAAAGGCCTGCCCCGGCCGCGCCGGTTGCACCGATAACACCGGAAGCACCGGAAGCACCGGAAGATGAGCCGATGGCTGCACCGATGGCACCGGCCGATGAACCGGTCGTTGCGTCGGCTGAGCCTGTGGCTGCAGAGGCCGCCCCTGAGGAGGCTGCGCCCCTTGAAGAACCGGATGCCGATCTCTGGGGTGATTTTGAAGTGGAGGAGCCGGAGCCGTCGCTTTCGGCCGATGAACCCCTCTCCGCTCCGGCCCCCTCTGTTCAGGCGCAGGCAGAAGCTCCTGCTGTGATGGATGCCGAAGACGGTCTTGCCGGAGATGATATCTGGGGGGATGTTTCATTAGAGAGTGACGACCTTTCCGTCTCCGCCGGCCAGGAAACGACCAGCGCCGTCGCTGAAACCTTTACGGAAGAGCCTGCCTTTACTGACATTCAAGACCTCCCCGAGGCCAAGGCCGAGGTGTCTTCTCCTGTGGATGCGGCTGCCGATGAGGACGACGAACTGTTCGGCTTTGACAGCGACGAGTTGGGTGAAACCTTCGAGGTCGAGGAAGCGTCCGATGCCGAAGATGTCGGTGAGGCGTTC
>CALZIC010000138.1 GCA_945787285.1 uncultured Desulfuromonadales bacterium | reverse complement strand
GCTCCTTTCGGCCTATCGGGACAAAGACGGTACGACCTTGCTGTTTGATGAGAGCCTGCAACACATCAGGGCGAATCTGGCAAGCCCCCTTTACCACCTTTGGTATCACGGCATGGGCGAGGGCATCCTCGGGGGCAAACTGATCAGTCACCACGAACAGGGCAAAACAGCTGCCGAAATGGTTTCAGCGATTCTGGAAGGCACACCGGCTGAGGACATTCCCGTCAGGCAGGACAGCCCGAACCGTTATGTCTTTGATTATCGCGAACTGACGCGATTCGACATCGATCGCTCCAAGCTTCCGGAAGACAGCATCCTCCTGTACCAACCGCCATCCATCTATCAAGATCACAAAGGGCTCATCTGGACGGCTTTCGGCATTTTTTCAGGTTTCTCTCTGCTGGTCCTTGTGCTGTGGAACAACCTTCGGCGGCGCAATAAAAGCGAGAGGGCATTGCAGGAAAGCGAAGAGCGGTTTCGCACCCTGTTTGACCGGGCCGCCGACGCCATTTTTCTCCATGACGTGGAAGGACGGATCCTGGATGTCAATCAATGTGCCGTAACGAGTCTCGGCTTTTCACGTGAAGAACTCCTGACCATGAATGTGGTCGATGTAGATGACGAGTTCGTAAGCAATGAGCACGCAAACAACTTCTGGAGTCAACTGGCGTCTGACCAAACGGTTTCGTTAAAGGGACGCCACCGGCGCAAAGACGGGACAACCTTCCCCGTTGAGGTCCATCTCGGTCCGCTGGAACTCAAGGGACGCCATGCCATCCTGGCCCTGGCACGCGACATCACCGAGCGCAGCCATGCCGAGGCAAAAATTCAGGAATCGCAGGAAATGCTTCGACTCGTTCTCGACAACATCCCCCAGCATGTCCTTTGGAAGGATCGTAATTCCGTCTACCTCGGCTGCAATCGAAACCTGGCCATTGCGGCAGGAGCCAGCCATCCGAAAGAGATCATCGGCAAGACCGACTATGACCTGGCTTGGAAAAAGGAGGAGGCGGACTTTTACCGTGAATGCGACAGACGCGTCATGGAGACGGACACCGCTGAATTCCATATTATCGAGGAGCAGCTTCAGGCCAGCGGAAAGCAGGCCTGGCTCGATACCAACAAAATCCCGCTCCATGACGCTGAAGGAAACGTTGTCGGCATTCTGGGAACCTATGAAGACATCACCGAACGCAAACAGGCTGATGAGAAGTTGCGGGAGAGTGAAAAAAATTACAGGAAGTTGATTGAGGCGTCACCCGTTTCGATGGTTATAACCGATCGAAATCAAAAAATTCTTTATCTGAATAAAAAATTTACCGAGATGTTTGGTTATACCCTGGAGGATATTCCAAGTGTCGAGGATTGGTGGCCGCTCGCCTACCCTGACGAAGAATACAGGCGAATCGTCAAAGAGAGGTGGAATTCGGCTGTTGAAAAGGCCATAAGGGAAAAAACCGCGATTGAGCCTCAAGAGGCCACGGTCACCTGTAAGGACGGGTCCATTCGCCACGTTATCGGAAGGCTTTCTTCAATTGCTGAACAAGAATGTATCGTTCTTACCGATATAACCAGCCGTAAATATGCGGAGGAGACATTAAAAGAAAGAGAGGCAACCCTTAAAAGCATCCTGACAGCAGCGCCGATCGGAATCGGTCTAACCCAAAACCGGGTCTTGAAGTGGTTCAGTGAAAGCCTGCTGACAATGCTCGGATATACTGCAGAAGAACTGCTCGGCAAATGCTCCGAATTTCTCTATGAAAGCAGGGAGGAGTTCGAACGGGTCTGGGAGGCAGCCAACAGGGAAATCGCCGAAAAAGGGAAAGGGGATGTCGAAACCCGGTGGAAAAGAAAAGACGGCCGGGTCATCGATATCCTTTTAAACTATGCCCCCATCACCCCTGCCGACCTCTCTGGAGGGATAACCTTTACCGCCATGGACAACACCGACCGCAAAAGGGCCGAAGCCATCCTTAAAGGGCGACTCGATTCACTGATCCGCCCCGAGGTCGATACCGTCGGGTTAACCTTTGAAAACCTGTTCGATCTGGATGAAATCCAGAAAATCCAGGACGCCTTTGCCGAAGCAACGGGGGTCGCTTCGATCATCACCGACACCGAAGGCCGACCAATCACCAAGGCCAGCAACTTCTGCCGCCTGTGCAAGGACATCATCCGCAAAACCGAAAAGGGGCTGACCAACTGCATGTACTCCGACGCCGTCATCGGACGGGTGAACCCTGAAGGTCCGAACATACAGCCCTGTTTGAGCGGCGGTCTTTGGGACGGAGGCGCCAGCATCACCGTGGGCGAAAGGCATATTGCCAACTGGTTGATTGGACAGGTGCGCAATGAACAGCAATCCGAAGAAGCGATGCTCTCCTATGCCCGTGAAATCGGTGCAAATGCAGAAGACTTCCGGCAGGCTCTTGAAGAAGTCAACGTCATGTCGACCGAGCAGTTCGGCAAGGTTTGCGAAGCCCTGTTCGTCACCGCAAAACAACTCTCCACCCTGGCCTATCAGAATGTCAAACAGGCGCGGGTCATACATGAGCGCGACGAGGCGCAACAGGATCTGCGAAATACCCTGGTTGAAGCGAAAGAGGCCGGGGACAAAATTGAAGTCATCCTCAAATCGGTCGCCGATGGCCTGATTTTTTCGAATATGGAAAACCGGATCGTGTTGATGAGTGATTCGGCAGAGGCCATGTTCGGCAAATGCCTGCAGGATGTCCTACTGCAGCCCATCAGTGCCGCCATTGAGGATGAGGCCCTGAAGGCGCAACTCGAGGCGATTCAAAGCGGCGCCATTAAAGAAGCTCTGGTCGAAATGGAGCTACACGACGAAAGCGAAGAGGAAGTTCGCACCATTCAGGCGAAATCGTCGACCGTCAAAAGCAAGGACGGCAAGGAGGCGGGAGTCATCACCCTGTTGCGTGACGTGAGCCGTGAGCGGGACCTCGACCGCATGAAAAGTGAGTTCATTTCCACCGCAGCCCATGAACTGCGCACCCCCTTGACCTCGGTTAAAGGTTTTTCCGAGCTACTGTTGAGCCAAACCAGTTTCGATGAGGAACAACAGGATTACCTCACGATCATTCACCAGAAATCCGAGGTACTGGAAAACATCATTGGCGACATGCTCGACCTCGGTCGCGTCGAATCAGGTCAGGTCATTCGTGTGAAAAAGAACCGATGCGATATCGTATCGATCATCGCCCGCTCCGTCTCCGACTATCAGCGAGCATGTACCAGCCATCGTTTCGAAGTTGATCTTCCCGCAAGCCCCATTGAAGTGCTGGCCGATGACGGAAAAATCACCCAGGTAATGGAGAACCTGCTCGGCAATGCGGTCAAGTTCTCGGATAACGCCAGCCGGATCCGTGTGGCCTGCATTTTAGAAGAACCAGAACTGCTCATTGCCGTCAGCGACGAAGGCATCGGAATGACGCCGGAACAGGTACAGAGGGTATTCGACAAGTTCTACCGGGTCGATTCCTCGCTCACGGCCAAAGAAGGGCTCGGCCTGGGAATGGCGATTGTCAAAAACATTATCGAGGCCCATGGGGGAAGAATCTGGGTAGAGAGCGAATTGGGCAGCGGAACGACAGTCACCTTCACCCTGCCGCGGGGTTAGTGGCTTGTGGCGGCTAATCCTATCCTATAATTTCGGCCCTTTTGGCCTCTATCTTCGTTGTGCCTCATTGACTTGGCGTAAGGTTAGGCCTGGGTCTACATCGCCTTGACAGCAACCAAAATGACTCAGAATTAACTGATACGATTAACCAAACAGGGCACTTGTGCCCCAGTCCCACAAGCATGCGGTACCATCATTTCTATACAAACCAGCATTAGATTTTCTCTTCTCCTCTTCTCCATATTCGGTCCCCACTGAACAGAGCTTTGCCCTCCAAGTGGCTATCTTTTCAAAGTTTGTTAGAGTTTTAGCAATTATCAACCAAGACCTAAGGTTCGGGCCGATCAAAGAAAGGGGCATTTTTAACACCTTAAACCAGGAAACCATAACCTGTATTGCACGACCCTGGCTGCTGACTTGTGCCGATAAAGGCCTCAAACCCAAAGGAGGATCACGATGTTGCGATACGCCGTTAGCCTGGTTCTTTTGATTGCTCTGTCCAGCCTGCCGGCCCTGGCTGCCGAGGGTCCTGAAAAACCCATGATCGACACCCGGGCCGATCAGGTGCTGCGTCAGATGAGCGATCATCTGGGAGCCCTCCAGCAATTTACCTTTCATGCCGAGAACACCACCGACACACTCCTCACATCCGGACAAAAGCTGCAATTTGCCTTCGCCGTTGATGCAGCGGTACGCCGCCCTGACCGACTCAGGGCTCTGGTCGAAGGCGATAACCAGAACAAGAAGTTCTTCTACGACGGCAAGTCCGTGGTTCTTCTCGATACCGATTCAAACTATTACGGCAAGCTCGAAGGCAAGGCAACCATGGACGAGACCCTCGATTACGCCCTGAATGCCTTTGCCCTCAAAGCCCCCCTGTCGGAACTGCTCTACAGCAACGCCTATCGCAAGTTAACCGAAAACGTGGAAACAGGCTTCTATCTCGGCCTGCACCGGGTTCACGGCGTTCAATGCCACCATCTGGCTTTTACCCAACAGGATATGGACTGGCAATTGTGGATCGAAAACGGGGAGAAGCCCTGGCCTAGAAAACTGGTGATAACCGCCAAGAGGGTCGCCGGAGCACCCCAGTTTACCGCCCTGATTTCCAACTGGGAGACCGGCAGCGAATTACCCGACCCCACCTTCACCTTTGTCGCACCAGAGGGTTCGGAAATGATCGAGTTTCTGCCAACAGGTAAATAACGCACCCCCTAGGAGGCCGTCGGACTTGACGGACCGCAACGAGAAATTGGATGTTCGAGACCAGTTTTTTGAGAATTTGAGAGCGAATAGCAGGGCTATTTGTCGAAAATTGTCGAGGATATGGGCCGATCAGCCGATTTCGCAGTAGGTTCATGTTAAGCCCGACAGCCTCCTACAAATACAGGAGAGCCGCAATGAAACGCATTCTAAAGAGGCGACCGGTGGGACGGACTTTACTGGTTTTGTTGATCACTGGAATGACTGTTGGTGCATTTATCTCTTCAGAAATGGCTTGGGGCCAAGGCTACAATATTAAACCGCCTCTGGGCCAAGAGGGCGACATTCTCTACTCCATACCCAAAGGCGGTACGGATGTACTGACACCTGGCACCTCTGTTTCCAGACTCCCCAGCAGCTGCACCAAGGTAAGCAGACGCGACACAAGCTATTACAGCTGCGAAGGCAACATATATCTTCAGCCGTATTTCCGGGGCAGCAAGGTCCGCTACATGGTGATTGAAAAACCGAGGTAGCTTCCGCCCTAAAACCCTAAAAATTCGAGGCATTTCACCAGGCAGTTCAGCGGTTAGACTTTGACACAGAGACACCAGCGCCAGAGTGCTGGATCAAACAATTGTTATTGAGAGATGTTCAGCCATGAAGATGATCCATCCCGGGATTTCCGAAAATCAACTGCGCTTTGAACAATTGTTGGCAGAAGTTTCCGCGGGATTTGTTCAGGTTGAGACCGACCGCATCGATGAGGCCATTGAAGAGGCCCTGGGACGGGTTTCAGAATTTCTGGAGTGCGATCTCTCCACCGTGCTGATCCTGCAGCGGGAGCAGGAGCGGGAAACGTACCAGGTCACTCACCAGTGGGCGGAACCACAGCTGGATGTGGAACCCGGATTTCGCGGACTGTTTATCGACCAGGACTACCCCTGGCTTTCAAAGCGGTTGACCGAACGCACCCCCTTCCCGATCCACAGTCTGGATGACTGGCCGAGACAGGCTGTCGTTGAACGGAATACCTGCGAGAAGGAAGGAATCAAATCGGTGCTCTGGGTCCCTTTTTGCGTGGGTGATCATTTGCAGGGCTATCTGGCCCTGAATACGACCCGCAAGGAACGACGATGGAGCGAGGTCTATCTGCAGCGGCTTGAGCTTGTGGGAGAGACTTTTGGCCATGCACTGCTGCGCCACAAGGACCAGCAGAAATTGACAGAAATGCTCGCCTTCGAAGAGCTGATGGCAAGACTCTCCGCCTCGCTGATTCAGCAGCCGGCCGCCGAGGTTGAGGAGGCGATCCAAGACGGATTGCAGGCGCTTGGTGAGCTCATGGGGGTGGATCGCTGTTTTTTGAACCAGTTTTCCTCCGATCAAACCAGCTTCCGCACCACCCATATGTGGAGTGCCGATGGCAGTGCCAAAGACGATTTGGTTTTTGACACCGTGCACAACGAACAGCTCCCCTGGTACAGCGCGCGGATGCTTGCTGGGCAGGATCTTATCTTCACCCTACCGCAAGAGGTCATCCCCCCGGAAGCCGTCAATGAGTTGGAGTACGTGAGGCGAACTGGCATCCGATCTTCGGCCATTGTTCCGATTTCGGTGAACGGGTTCGTGATCGGCAACATCGGTTTGGACGCCATCCGTGCCGAGCAAACCTGGCCCGAGCAAATGCTCAGCCGCCTGCGCCTGGCGGGGCAGGTCTTCGCCGGCGCCCTTGCGCGCCAGCGAGCATGGATAAAAATGGAAAAGGCCTTTGGGGATATCAGGAGACTCAAAGACCAACTGCAGACTGAAAACGTTAACCTGCGACAAAAAGTCGAACTCAACCACCAGCACGAAGAAATCGTCGGCGAAAGCGGTCCCCTTAAGGCGGTACTCAACCAGGCGGAAAAAGTCTCGGAGACCGACTCCACTGTCCTCGTTCTCGGCGAAACCGGCACCGGCAAGGAGCTTCTGGCCAGAGAGATCCATCGCCTGGGCCCCAGGGGAAAAAGCCCCATGGTGACTGTCAACTGTGCCGCCCTGCCCTCGACCCTCATCGAGGCGGAACTGTTCGGCCGGGAAAAAGGGGCCTATACCGGGGCTCTGACTCGGCATGAGGGGCGCTTCGAGGCGGCTCACAACTCAACCCTGTTCCTCGACGAAGTGGGCGATTTGCCGAT
>CALZIC010000137.1 GCA_945787285.1 uncultured Desulfuromonadales bacterium | reverse complement strand
CCTTGACTTAACGCAAGGCTAGGCCTGCGTCGGCGCGCCTTGACAGCAACCAAAATGACTCAGAATTAACTGACACGATTAACCAAACAGCCCACTAGGAGACAAGAGGACAAGGGTTCCCTTCCTTTTTCATGTTTGTCTTATAACAAGCCCAAAGCATGCCTGTGAGGAGCGTTTTTTAAATCGATGAAGAAAATCCACTCCATGACCCGAATAACCACCTGGATGGCAGCAGTCGTTGCGGTCGCGACAGCAGTCATCCTGCCGGCGGGCTTTTTTGCCGTATCCCACCAGTACCTGGCCGGCAGCCTCGAAACCGAGGCGGAATTCACCGCAGCGATCATCGCCCGAACCATGCAGATTTCCCCGCAGATGGGAGGCCGCGAAAAATTCCTCCTCGAAGAGATTCTGGCCAGCCGCGAACCTTCCGGCCATAATGACAGCTGCCGTATCTACGCCCTTGACGGAACCCTCCTGGCCGAACATGCCCTGCCCCAACCCCACCCCTACCTGAAACGCTCCAAAGGACTGAACGTCGACGGCGTAACCGTGGCGACCCTGGAAGTCAGCCGCTCCCTGCAACCGACCCTGATCGGCACCCTCCTGGCCTTTCTGTTTGGCCTCACCCTCGGGGCGCTGCTGTTCACCATTCTGCGCATCCTGCCGCTCAAGGCGATCGTCCGGGCGGAACAAGAGATCGAGAGGCTGGCCTACTACGACTCGCTCACCACGCTACCCAACCGTGCCCTGCTCAAAGACCGCCTTCGTCAGTCGATCGCCAAGACGGCTCGAGACCAGAAGCGGGCAGCGGTCCTTTTTCTCGACCTCGACCGGTTCAAGGGGGTGAACGACACCCTGGGGCATATCATGGGCGATCGGCTCCTGCAGGAAGTCGCCCGCCGCCTTTCGTCCTGCCTGCGGGAAACCGATACGGTCGCCCGTATCGGCGGGGATGAATTCGTCGTGCTGCTGACCGGCCTCAGCAAGGGACAGGAGGAGTACATCAGCATCATAGCGCGGAAAATTCTCGACCAGCTCTCCACTCCCGTCATTCTCGATGACAAGGAGATTTTCACTTCCTGCAGTATCGGCATCGCAGTCTGCCCCGGCGACGGCGAGGAGGTGGACACCCTGCTCAAGCATGCGGACCTGGCCATGTACCAGGCCAAGGAGCAGGGCCGCAACAACTTTCAGTTCTTCTCCCGACAGATGAACGACAAGGTCCTTGAGCGGTTGATGCTCGAGAACAACCTGCGCAGGGCCCTCGAAAGGGACGAACTCTTTCTGGTCTATCAACCTAAAATGGATCTGGAACATGGCGCCTTGAGCGGCATGGAAGCCTTGCTGCGCTGGAACCATCCGGAACTGGGCCTGATTATGCCGGGGCGCTTCATGCCTCTGGCCGAGGAAACCGGGCTGATCCGCCCTATCGGCGAATGGGTGCTGCGCACAGCCTGCACACAGAACAAGGCCTGGCAGGATGCCGGCCAGGCCGTGCTGCCGATTTCCGTCAACCTGTCTGGCAAACAGATGCTGCAGCAGGACCTGGCGGAAAAGGTCGCCTCGGCCCTCGCAGAAAGCGGCCTGGCCCCGCACTACCTTGAACTCGAACTGACCGAAAGCACCGTTATGTCGAGCGCCGAAGAAACCATCATCATTCTGCAGAAACTGAAACAGATGGGCGTCAGCCTCGCCGTCGATGATTTCGGCACCGGCTACTCGTCGCTCAGCTACCTGAAACATTTCCCCATCGACCGCCTGAAGATCGATCGTACATTCGTCCGCGACATTACTTCAAACCCCGACGATGCCGCCATTGCCGAGGCGATCATCGCCATGGCCGAAAGCCTCAAACTCAGGGTTACCGCAGAAGGGGTCGAACTCAAAGAGCAGCTTGACTTTCTCCTCACCCGGGGCTGTGACGAAATGCAGGGATTCTATTTCAGTCACCCGATCCCGGCGGACAAAATGGTGACATTTTTCAAAGATCAAGGAGTCTGCCACACATCGGCCGTGTAAAGACGGGCGAACCGAACGGGTGGTCAGACAACAGAAGCAGAACAACAAAAAAAGGGTGGCCCACAGGCCACCCTTTTTTTTTCAAACAGATTTTCAGATTCAGGCTTTGCCAGAGCGCCGGCTCCAGCTCTTGCGAGATGGGCGACTGCCGGCACCGGTCTTGCCGGCCTCCTTAGAAGCCCGCCCGCCAGCTCCTGCAGCGGCCTTGGCCCCCTGCTGCCCCCCGGCAGCCCTGCGGCCGGCCCCCTGTCGCGGCGGGCGCCCTCCAGACCCGGTTTTTTCGGGTGCAGGAACATGATAGTCAAACCCCTCGAGAGTGTGGCTTGCGATCGGCTTGCCCAGAACCTTTTCGATGGTACGAACCATCACCCTGTCTTCACCGGTAACCAGGGTGAAGGCGTCGCCGCTTCGAGCCGCGCGACCGGTGCGGCCGATACGGTGAATGTAGGCTTCGGGCGTGTCGGGGATATCGTAATTGATCACGTGGGAGACCTGGCTCACATCGATGCCGCGTGCCGCAATATCGGTCGCCACCAGAACCTGGTAGCGCCCTTCACGAAAACCGCTCAAAGCCTCCTGACGCCGGTTCTGTGAAAGGTTCCCCTGCAGCGAAGCCGCCTTGTAGCCGCTCTTTCCAAGGTTTTCCCCCAGTCGCTTGGCCCGGTGCTTGGTGCGGGTAAAGACCAGCACCGACCCGGTGTCGGTATGCTTCAGCAATTCTAGCAGCAGCGATGTTTTGAGGTGCTGAGCCACGGGATAGAGGGCATGGCTGACCGTGGTCGCCGGAGCGACCGTATCGACCTGAACCGTCTTCGGCTGGTGGAGCACTTCGTGGGCCAGCTTGCGGATCGCATCGGGCATGGTCGCCGAAAAGAGCAGGGTCTGTCGCTTTTTTGGCACGTACTTGAGGATACGCCGGATATCGGGGAAAAAGCCCATGTCGAACATCTGGTCGGCCTCGTCGAGCACCAGCACCTCGAGACGGCTGAGGTCGATGGTCTTCTGGCTGAGGTGGTCGAGAAGACGCCCGGGACAGGCAACGACGATTTCGGCGCCCCGTTTGATCTTGGCAATCTGCGGATTGATGTTCATCCCGCCGTAGACGGTGACACTGCGCAGGCGGGTCTGACTCCCCAGGGTGATGATGGCATCATTAATCTGTTCGGCCAGTTCGCGGGTCGGGGCGACGATCAGTGCACGCACGCGCCCTCTCTCGCCCTGCATCAGGCGATGCAGCATGGGCAGCACAAAGGCCGCGGTCTTACCGGTACCGGTCTGGGCCAACCCCATGACATCCACACCCTGCATCACGGTCGGAATCGCCTGGGCCTGGATCGGGGTCGGCTTCACATAACCGGCTGCCGAGACGCCGGCCGCTACCTGCGGATGAAAATTGAATTTGTTGAACTCCATATATTCCTTCTTTCTCTGTTAAACCCAAATCCACGAGACCTTGCCGGCAGAGAGCGCAAGTCATTGACCAGCCTAAGAGATCAAAAAATCACCGATTAACCTATGGGTGAACCTCGGATTTTTTGAAACCCTTATTCAGGCCAAGCACTTATACTCTTTATCCGCCCCCGTCTAGCGGATCTGGGTTATACCTGGATCCGTGAGTTCGCGGCAGGAAAAGGCCCGGTCAGAACTCATGGATTCAGGTCAAATATAAAAAGCCCCGGCTACAAAACCGGGGCCTACGATGACTTCGTTTTTATCCGGAAACGGTTGTTAACTCCCCACACGATAACAGCTTTAACAAAACCAAGTCAAGCACTATGGCGCCGCGCCTCACCGGCCAAGGCCCCGAATCAGCGACCGAGAGTCTCCAGGTAACGCGATTCATCGACCCGGACAGGTCTTGCGCCCCGCGCACTCCCCTTCACACTCGAAGGGGATGCCTGTTCCAAAAACCACATAGGCTAATAGGCTTTGAGAAATTCCAACACCTCGCTGGGATGGGTCTCGGCCTTTTTGACTTTGGCCCAGTGCTTGAGCACCGTACCGTCCGGGCCGATGACCACCGTGGAACGGATGGTGCCCAGGCTCTTCTTGCCGTACATGACTTTTTCGCCAAAGGCGTGATAGGCCTGCAACATGGTCGTGTCGGGGTCGGAGAGCAGCACGAAGGGCAGACCGAACTTGGCGATGAACTTGTCGTGAGAGGCGAGGCTGTCCTTGCTCACCCCGAGCACCATCACCTCGAGATCCTGCAGCTGACCATGCAGGTCACGAAAGGTGCAGGCCTCCTTGGTGCAGCCGGGGGTGCTGTCCTTGGGATAGAAGTAGATGACCACCCTTTTGCCGGCGTAATCGGCAAGGGAGTGGGTTTTGCCGTCGCTCCCTTCGAGGGAGAAATCAGGGGCCTTCTGCCCTTCGAGTGCTGCCATATCCAATAGTCCTCCATCAGTCGCCAGTATGGCTGGCCAGTCAAATGCTTGAGAGGCAAAACCTTTAAAAGCAATCCAACGCAAAGCGAACAAACGTGACACTAAAGCTTTTGACTTTCAACCGACCACTGCCCACTGCCCACCGGTTCTCACCCCTTGCGTGCCACCTCCTCCGCCGGTTTCCGCGCATTCGGTTTTTCCATCTCCGCCATCTCCTCCGGCAACCTTTCGGGTTCGTCCCGCTTGCCGACGGCGACGGCAGCCATGATGTCGTATTCGTCGGGCGAGATGTCCAATACCTGGTAGGCCTTCTTGCGACTGAAACCGGCCATCCGTTGTGGGCGAAGCTCAGCCGGGCCAGCACAAAGACCAGCAGCGGCGCCTTTGTGGCCCACAGGCGGTTTTTCTCCACCAGGGCACTGGCAAAGCGCTCCCGGTCGGCGGCATCGGTGGCATAGAGGAAAAGCCAGGGCTGCTCGTTGTAGCACGAGGGGGTCCAGCGCGCCGCCTCGAAGAGGGTCTTCAGCTGGTCGTCGGTGAGCGGGTCGGCCAGGAAGGACCGCGGCGACCAGCGGTCGGTGAACATGCTGTCGATATCGGTTGCCGGGGTACGCGGATTGGGTATCGGCCTGGTCATGGGGGTCCTCCGGGGCAAGGGGCGGGCAGCCGCACATGGTCACATCACGGTCAATTCCCGGCAAACACCTTTTGCAGCAGTTCGGTGGTGCGGGCAGCGGGGTTCTGACGGATGTTTTTTTCCTCCTGGCCCAGAACGGTGAAGAGCCCGTCGAGCCCCTGCTCGGATACGTAATTGTCGAGATCGAAGGTCGGCTTGGTGGTCAGCGGCAGCGCGTTGTAGGCGTCCATCAGCTGGTTGTACTGCTGATAGAGGCCGACCTGGCCCATCTTGTCCTCGATGATCGGCATAAAGCGGTTTTTCAGGGTCGCCGAGGTCTTATCCCGGAAATAGTCGGTGGCGGCAGTATCGCCGCCATTGAGAATGCCCATGGCATCAGCCAGGGTCATTTCGGAGATGGCATCGACGAAAACCGGCGTAGCTTCTGCGGAGGCCTTCTCGGCGGCCTTGTTCATCCCCTGCTCAAAAGCATCGACCTGACCGCCGAATCCGACTGCCCGCAGGGTCGAAGCCGCGGTCTTGAGCTGTTCGGGCATGGCGATTCGTATCAGTTCGTTATTGAGGAACCCGCCCGCCTGGGAGGTGGCGCCGACGGCCCGTTCGGTACCGACCCGCAGCGCTTCCTTGAGGCCGTCGGCCACGGTCTGCTGGTCGAGCCCGGCGGCCGAGGGGGTGAGCATGGCATTAATCAGGTCGGTGGCGATCGACCGGTTGCCGGTCTCGGTACATCCGCCGAGGCCCAGGGTCAGGGTCAAAGCCGCACCGGCGAAGACACCTTTTACGAGAGCGCTTTTCATAGATCCTCCGTTGGTAAATAAGCAGGGTCAGTCCCAGATCCCGTCGATGGGAACCTGGCACGAAGAGCAGCGTCCGTTTTCGATCTCCATGCCGTCGAGGCGGAATCCGTATCGGTCGATCAGGGTTGTGCCGCATTGGTAACAGAAGGTGTTCTCTCCCCCCTCGCCGGGGATGTTCCCCTCGTAAACGTAGCGCAGTCCGGCATCGAGACCGATCTGCCGCGCCCGCCGCAAGGTCGCCGCCGAGGTCCGCGGCCGGTCGGTCATCTTGTAGGTCGGGTAGAAGGCGGTCACGTGCCAGGGCACCTCGGGACCAAGCTCCTCGGCGATAAACCGGGCGATTCCCTGAAGCTCGTCATCGGAGTCGTTGTGCCCGGGGATCACCAGGGTGGTGACCTCAAGCCATATCCCCAGCCGGCGGTAGTCCCGCAGGGTCTCGAGAACCCCCTTCAGGGTGGCCCCGGTGACCTCCCGGTAAAACTTTTCGGAAAAGCCCTTGAGATCAATATTGGCGGCATCGAGGTAAGGGGCGATGCGCTCGAGAGGCTCAGGGGTGGTGTAACCGTTGGAGACAAAGATGTTGCCGATTCCGGCCTCATGGGCCAGCACCGCCGTATCAAAGGCATACTCGAAAAAGATGGTCGGCTCGGTGTAGGTGTAGGCAATGCTGCGGCATCCGGCCTTTTGGGCGAGGCGGACGACCTCGGCGGGCGGCAGGTCGCTGCCCGGGATGTCGCGGCGATCGTGGGGCCACTGGGAGATATCGTAGTTCTGGCAGTGCAGGCAGCGAAAATTGCAGCCAACCGTGGAGATGGAATAGCTCAGCGACCCGGGACGGTAGTGGAAAACGGGTTTCTTCTCGATGGGGTCGACGTTGGCGGCGATGCTTTTGCCGTAAACCAGGGTGTAGAGCGTTCCGCCCTGGTTCTGCCGAACCCCGCAGACGCCGCGTTTGCCCTCGGCAATATGGCAGCGGAACCGACACAACCCGCAATGAACCGAATCCCCGTCACCCTTTTTCCAAAACATCGCTTCGTGCATAAGCCACTCCCCCAGAAACAGAGAACCCGCCAGCCACATCATTGCAGGAGACAGGTTCAAAACCTCCCCTGTGACGCAGCTGGAGCGAAGTGGACGTTTTGAGAAAAAGACGGGCAACTGTCTGAGCGAAGCGAGTTTTGCCCGGCCTCAAAACGTCTGCGAAGCGGAAGGAACCCGAAGGGCCAGGAGCGGGGTGCCCTTTCTCTGCTTACTCTCTTTGGGCAAGCAAAGAGAGTAAGGCGCCGTCTGGGGACGCAACCCCAGGGTTTTGACTTCCACACCGGCGATAATTATACCAGAATATCGCTCCGATGCCCTGCTCCCCGGCTCAGAACATAAACCGCCGCATACTGATATTCAGCAGCAGCCCGGTGCCGATCATGGTGGTGATCATACTGGTGCCGCCGTAGGAAAAGAGCGGCAGAGGCACCCCCACAACCGGCAGGAGACCGATCACCATGCCGAGGTTGACCACAATATGCCAGAAAAGCATCGCCACCACGCCGAGGGCCAGAAACATCCCGAACTGGTCCGAAGCTCGGCGGGCGATGTAGATCCCCCAGATTACGATAAACAGGTAAAGTCCGAGCAAAACCAGAGATCCGGAAAACCCCCATTCCTCGGCGAACACCGAAAAGGCGAAATCGGTGTGCCGCTCGGGAAGGAAAGAGAGCTGGGACTGGGTCCCCTGCATAAAACCGGAGCCCCAGAATCCGCCGCTGCCGACGGCGATTTTCGATTGGATGATGTG
Source organism: uncultured Desulfuromonadales bacterium (assembly GCA_945787285.1). Taxonomy (GTDB): domain Bacteria; phylum Desulfobacterota; class Desulfuromonadia; order Desulfuromonadales; family Trichloromonadaceae; genus CALZIC01. Next base: position 4,125 of record CALZIC010000137.1, on the reverse strand, counting down.
ATACCCGGAGCCGAGCGGATCACTCTCGGGGTTAAGGAAGGTCATGATGCGCTGCTTCTGATACCCCTTGAGCAGAAACCATCCCCCCCCGGCCGCGGCCACCGACAGGGCCGTAAGAACCGCCAGGGTCGAGCGGCGGATACCGGCGAAAAGCGACACGGTGGCACCGATAAAGAGGACCATCATGGCGGTCCCGAGGTCCGGCTGTTTCATGATCAATATGGCCGGCAGTCCAAGCAGCAGAAAGGGCCCTCCGAGGTTTTTCAGGGTGTAGCCGCGCAGATTGCCCCGTTCGCCGAAATAGCGGGCCAGGGTGATGATGATGACGATCTTCATGACCTCGCTGGGCTGCAGGTTGAACAGGCCCAGGTTGATCCAGCGGGTCGCCCCCATACTGGTCTTGCCGAAAAGCAGCACGCCGACCAACAGGGCGACGTTGATCCAGTAGAAGATAAACCCCAGGTACTCGAGATGCCGGTAGTCGAAGGAGCACACCACCGCGGCAATCACCAGCCCCATGCCGAGCCAGTAGATCTGCTTCATGTAGATCGGCGTATGGGCCGGCGGCCAGGAGGAGGTGGCACTGTAGAGGTTGAGTATGCCGATGCCGGCCACCAGGCAGATGGAAAGGAGAAGCACCCAGTCGAAATGGGTCAACAGTCGTCGATCGAACATCGCAGTCAGTCTCCCTCTTCAGGGGAAGGTTTTTCAGGCCCGGATTCGCCGGCCAGACCGAAATAGCTGGAAAAAATCTTCTGGGCCACCGGCGCGGCGGCCTGGCTACCGCTGCCGCCGTGTTCAACCACAATCGCCACGGCGATTTCAGGATCGGCTGCGGGAGCATAACCGACAAAGAGGGCGTGGTCGCGAAAGCGATATTTGATTTCCTCCTCGTCGGCCTCGTCATCCTCCTTAAGCTTGACGACCTGGGCCGTTCCGGTCTTTCCGGCGATGCGAACCTCTTCGAGGCGACTGCTGTAAGCCGTCCCTCCGACTTCATTCACTACCGCCTCGATCCCCTTTTTGACATAAGCCAGATCGGACGGATCGAGGGCGGCATCGTTGATGACCTCGGGCGCCATCTTCTCGAGGATGTTCCCCTCCAGGTCTTCGATGCGGCTGACGACCTGGGGACGCATCACCTTGCCGCCATTGGCCACCGCGCCGGTCATCACCGCCAGCTGCAGGGGGGTGGCAAGGACATATCCCTGGCCGATGGAGGCGATGACTGTCTCTCCGTTATACCAGCGCACCCCGAAGCGGTTTTTTTTCCAGGCCCGGTCGGGGATCAGTCCGCCCTTTTCCCATTCAAGGGGAAATCCGAGACTTTTGCCCATCCCGAGCGAGCGGGCCATCTCGGCGATGCGGTCGATACCGAGGTCGAGAGAGACCTTGTAGAACCAGACGTCGCAGCTCTCTTTCAAGGCTTTTTTCAGGTTGGTCTTACCGTGTCCCCATTTTTTCCAGCACCTGAAAGCTCGATTGCCCAGGGTCATGGACCCCTGGCAGTCGACCACGGTGGCCGGGGTCGCCACACCGGCTTTGAGAGCGGCAAGCGCGGTAACCATCTTGAAGGTCGACCCGGGTGGATATTGCCCCTGAATCGATTTATTCTGCAGCGGATGGCGGGAATTCTGCAGCAGGGAAATCCACTCCTTCCCCGATATGCCCCGGGCGAAAATGGCCGGATTGAAAGAAGGCCGGCTGACCAAAGCCAGAACTTCCCCGGTGCGCACATCGAGCACAACCGCAGAACCTGCCTGGTCGCCGAAGGCCTCTTCGGCGGCCAACTGCAGGTCTCGCCTGAGAGAAAGGAAGACCCGGTTGCCCGGCTGCGGCTCCTGGGTTTTCAGGATACGCATTTCACTCCCCTTGACGTCGACCTCGACGCGTTTCTCCCCCTCGACCCCTCGCAGGTAGCTCTCAAGCGACTTTTCGAGCCCCCGCTTGCCGACAAAATCACCCGAGCGGTAATCGGCATAATCGGCCTCCTGCATCTCTTTCTGGGTGATTTCGCCAAGATATCCGAACAGGTGGGCCGCCAGTTCGCCATCGGGGTAGGACCGCAGCGGACGGACTTCGGTAAGGACGCCGGGCAGCTCGACGGAGTTTTCCTGAACCACTTCGAGCAGGTCGCGACTGACGTCCTGGGCGAGACTGAAAGGGCGGTAGCGCGGGGAACGAACTCCGTTTTCCCAGCGTTTATCCAGCTCTTCGCTGTCGATATCGAGGTATTCGGAGAGCCGACCGATAAGGACCTTCTTGTCGTCGACTTCCTGGCGCAGCACCGAAATGCCGAAGGCCGGACGGTTGTCGACGAGCAGCTCTCCTTCCCGGTCGTAGATGGGCCCCCGGGGAGCGGTGATGGGGATGTAGCGGATGCGGTTTTTCTCCGACAGCACCCGGTAGCGGTCGGTACTGATGATCTGCAGGTACCAGAGCCGCAGCACCAGCATCAAAAAGACCAGAATGGCCGCTAATGAAAGGACCAGAAAACGCTTTTTAAGCCCGGAGATTTCCTCCCACCGCGAATTAAGACCCATAGCGATTATCCAGGTGCTGCAGTCCCGGAATCGTCCTGCCGGAGGCCGAGCGTCTCTGCACCGCCAGAGCGCCCCGGATGAGGACAATGGCAGCCAGGGTATTGAGAACCGCCTGGGGGACCAGGACCTCCACAATGAGGGACCACTGGGAACCGGAGTCGGAAAAAAAGAGAAGCAAAAGGACCAGCAGCGCCCCTTTGACCAACGTTGCGAAAAAGACCAGAACGAGCAGCAGCATGGAACTTTCGGTGTTGAAACGGCTGGCGGCGGCGCGGATGGCCAGAAAGACGAGGAGAAAGGCGATGCCGTACAGACCGAGGTCGCCACCGGCAAAGACATCCTCCAGGCAGCCGAGAAACCAGCAGAGCGCCCCGCCGCTGAAATAGTCTTCAGAGAGGCCGATGTAGACGACCAACACCAGGAGCAGCTCCGGCTTCATGGTACCCGGAAGGACCCGCGAAAGAATGGCGGTCTGCACAAGCATCAGCACGAAACCGACCAGCATGTAACAGGCGAGGCGTTTCACAACTCTTCCTTTAGCAGCACGAGAACCTCTTCCAGCCGGGAAAAATCGACGGCCGGCGCCACTTCTATGACCTGAAAAAGACCGTACTTCTCACGTACCACCCGGCTGACCGCCCCGACCGGGAGGCCTTTGGGAAAAACCCCTCCGGTTCCGGAGGTCACCACCAGGTCGCCGACTTCGATATCCTTGTCGCGCAGAACGAAATCGAAAATCAGGGTATCACCGCGCCCGCGACAGACGCCCCGGCTGCGGTTGCGCTGCACCAGCGAGGCCATGGCCGAGGAGGCATCGGTAATCAGCAGCACCCTCGACTGGCCGGGAGCGACCTTGATAATCCGCCCGGCCACCCCTTCGGCCACCACAACCGGCATCCCCTCGCGGATGCCGTCATCACTCCCCTTGTCGATCATCACCGTGCGAAACCAGCTGCTGGCGTCTTCGGTAATCACCTGGGCCGGCAGGGCGGTAAGGGCCTGCGTCTCGCGAAAATCGAGAAGCTTCTGCAAGCGGTCGTTGGCCAGCCGCACCTCCTGAAGCTGGCTGAGCTCTGCGCGCAGACGGCGGTTCTCGAGATGAAGCCGGTCATTTTCGACCTGGGCATCGACCAGCCAGACGTAGTGCACCCACCACCCGCCCAAGGTGTCGCAGAGCGCTTCGATGCCGGAATGAAAGGGCGCGGTCGCCTGAAGCACCCCTCGCTCGAACAGGGAGGTGCGCGCCCTCCCCTGCAGGTTGTGCGAGTACAACAGCAGGGAGGCCAGCACCAGCATCGCCGCCAACATGGGGGTGCGATATTTTCTCAGAAGTTCCAGCATCCAAAAGCCCCCGAAACACGGAAAAGGAGGGCCGACGGCCCTCCTCCCCAGTGGTTCAGATCAGATCAATGCAACAGTCAGGGAATCAGGAGGTAATGGTCACCCGCTTGAGCAGATCGATTTCGTCGAGAACCATCCCCGAACCGAGGGCGACGCAGGAGAGCGGATCTTCGGCAATCACCACCGGCAGCCCGGTCTCTTCCCGCAGCAGAACATCGAGGTTGCGCAGGTTGGCGCCACC
>CALZIC010000136.1 GCA_945787285.1 uncultured Desulfuromonadales bacterium | reverse complement strand
GGGTTGTCCTGGAAAACGACGCAGAATTCCTGATCGTCCTGGCAGACGAAGGTGTAGCGGATGGTCCAGCCGTTCTGAAAAATCGACCCGGAGGTGCGACTGAGCAGATGTTCGGTGGACATTTCAATACCCCATTTATGGTAGCGTTCGTCGAAGGTGTGCTTGATCTGCTTCAGTCGACCGGGCATGGCAGGTGGCCTTTTGAGATACCGGGGTGGCATGGCGAGCCGTCAGTAGGGCTGGCAGGACCAGGTGGTATTAATAGTGCAGAAAGATGAGCCGTGTCCAATATAGAGGGTCGGCGGGCGCCCTGTAAAGAGGATTTGTTTGACCTGCAGCCAAGCGGCCCCGGGAACGTCTCTGCGCTCTTGCACTTTGGGGGCAAAAGTCTTAGTATTGTAAAGTTGACCGTGGAGGTGGCCTTTTGGACGCAATTGACCTTAAATACGGAGCCCGGACTCTGTCATGCTGCTTGCCCGATGCGCGGGTGCTGCAGCCTGCGCCCATCACGCCCCCACCCGACGTGCGCGGCGAGATCGAGGCGGCCCTCGATGCGCCCCTCGGCACCCGGCCTCTGGAAGAGATCGTGTCGCCTGGTGAAACGGTGGTGATCGTCACCTCCGACATTACTCGTTATACCGGCAGCGAGCATTACCTGCCGGTGCTGGTCGAGCGCCTGGGACGCGCCGGGGTGGCGGATGACGATATCTCCATTGTGGTCGCTCTCGGCATTCACCGCAAGCAGACCGCAGAGGAGCACCGCAAGATCGTCGGTTCGCTTTACGGGCGCATTGCAGTTTACGATCATGAATGTGACGACCCTGCGGAGCTGGCGACCTTGGGGGTTACGGCTGGCGGGATTCCGGTCACTGTCAACCGCCGGGTGGCCGAGGCCGACCGGGTGATCGTCACCGGCACCGCCGGCTTTCATTACTTCGCTGGTTTCGGCGGGGGGCGCAAGGGACTGGTGCCGGGGGTGGCTTCCCGCGAGACCTGCATGGCCAGCCACTTCGCCGTTTTCAACCCACCGGAGATCGGCGGCAGGCACCCGCTGGCCAAGACCGGCGTCCTCGATGGCAACCCGGTGCACGCCGCGCTGCTCGAGTCGGCGCGCATGGTGGAGCCCGACTTTCTGCTGAACACCGTGTTGTCCCCCGGCAAGCAGATTCTCCGGGTCTTTTGCGGCGAACTCGAATCGGCCCATCGGGCCGCCTGCGAAATGGCCCGGGAGCTCTACACCGTTCCCCTCGATGCTCCGGCCGATCTGGCGGTGGTTTCCTGCGGAGGGCACCCCAAGGACATCAACTTTATTCAGTCCCACAAGGCCCTCGATTACGGGGTGGCTGCCCTCAAGCCCGGTGGGACCATCGTTTTGCTCGCTGCCTGCCCCGACGGCTTCGGCAATCCGACCTTTTTCGACTGGTTTCGGTATAAAAACCTGGAGAAGTTCGAGGCGGGGCTTCGTGCGCACTACGAAATCAACGGTCAGACCGCCTATGCGACCCTGATCAAGGCGCAGAACTATCGGGTGATTCTGGTCACGGAGCTTGATGCGGAGGTCGTCCGCGCTATGGGCATGGAAAAAGCGACCGACCTTGAGGAGGCTCTGGCCCTGGCGGCAGAGCGTCTTTCCGAGAAGCCGCGTACGGTCGTTGTTCCCGATGGCGGTACGGTTCTGCCGGAGAGCTTAACACTATGACGCGCGATGAACTCCTCCAGGAGGTCTTGAAATCCGATGGCCTGCCGACCCTTCCGGCGGTGGCGGCCAAGCTGCTGGCGATCGCCTCGAAGGAAGAGACGACCATGAGCGATATCGCCAACCTGGTGTCGATGGATGTCGCGCTTTCGGCCAAGATTCTCAAGGTGGTCAATTCGACCTTCTACAGTTTTCCCAGCCGCATCGGCTCGATTCACCAGGCCGTTTCGGTGCTGGGGACCAATGCGGTGCGCAGCCTGGTGCTCTCTTTTTCGCTGCTGAACATCAAAACCCGGGACCGCGACGACCCTTTTGACTACAAGGAATTCTGGAACCGTTCGCTGACCGCCGGGGTCTCGGCCAAGCTGATCATGAGCAAGATCAAGCCGGCCGACCCGGAGGAGATCTTCATCGCCGGGATGATGCATAACATCGGCGAGATGATCCTGGCCCGTACCTGTCCCGAGCTTTATCGGCAGGTGCATCGCCAGGCCGAGGGCGACGACGATCGCCTTCTGGAGATCGAGCAAAAGACCCTGGGAGCGAGTCATGCCTTTTTCGGGGCCAAGGTGATCCAGCGCTGGGGGCTGCCCGAATCGCTGGTGGTTCCCGTCGCCTATCATCACGACCCGGAGAAGTACCCCGGTAAGAAGAAGGAGCTGGCCCTCAGCACCCGGGTGGTTTATCTCTCCTCGCTGCTGTCGCGGATGTTCTATGCCGAGCGTCCCGACCTGCTGCGAAAAACCTTCCGGAGCCGGGCCGTCAAGCTGCTCAACCTGGGCGAGCGTACCCTCGACACCATCGAGGAGGAGATCCACTCCCAGGTCAACGAGACCGCCAAGTTCTTCGACCTCAACCTGGTGCTGACCCAGACCATTGAGGAGCTGCTTCAGGAGGCCAACCAGAAACTGGCCCAGCTCAACATGTCGTATGAGCAGATGAACCGCGAGCTGCTCCAGGCCAAGATGGAGTTGTTCAAACTGAACAGGGAACTCAAAGAAAAAAACGCCCGGCTCGAAGGTCTGGTCAATGTCGATGCCCTGACCGAGGTCTACAACCACCGGTATTTTCAGAGTTTTCTTCGCGAAGAACACCGCCGTTCGGTGGCCGGTGAGAAACCGATGGCCCTGATTCTGGCCGATGTCGATAATTTCAAGAAGTTCAACGACGCCCACGGGCACCAGGTCGGCGACTTTATCCTCAAAGAGGCCTGCCGGGTCGCCAGCTCGAGTCTGCGCGAGGCGGACGTGTTTGCCCGCTACGGGGGCGAGGAGTTTGTTTGCGTGCTACCGGAAACCGGTCAGGGCGAGGCGGAGGAGCTCGCCGAGAAACTGCGCTCGGCCATCGCTACCAGCACCTTTGAGCAGGGACCGGAGCGTTACGGTGTGACCATGAGTCTGGGGCTTGCGGTCATGCAGCCCGGGGGAGAAGTGCTCAGCCCCGACCAGCTGATAGGACAGGCCGACCAGGCTCTGTTGACCGCCAAAAAGAACGGCAAGAACCGGATGGAAGTCTATTCCCCCAAGGCGAAATGGTTTTCATTTAAAAATTGACAGGACAGGAGCCTCCGGCTCCGCAAACCGATAAAGGACAACGAAGAGAAATGATCGAACCCCGCATAGTCAAAAGTCTCGAAGAGATCGTCGGCGCCGAAAACGTTACTACCGACCGGGCCGACTTGATCTGTTACTCTTACGACGCCACCCAGCAGAAGTTTCTTCCCGACGCGGTGGTTCATGTCGGCTCGGCCGAAGAAATTGCCAAAATCATGCGCCTGGCCAACATCGAGAAGGTGCCGGTCTTTCCACGCGGCGCCGGCAGCGGCTTTACCGGCGGCAGCCTCCCCACCGAAGGGGGTATCGTGGTGGTCACCCGGCGTCTCGAACGCATTTTGCGCATCGACGAGGAGAACCTGGTCGCCGAGGTCGAACCGGGGGTGGTTACCGAAGACTTCCAGAAGGCGGTGGAGAAGGTGGGGCTCTTCTATCCCCCCGACCCGGCTTCGCTCAAGTTCAGCACCCTGGGCGGAAACGTCGCCGAGTGCGCCGGCGGGCCGCGCTGCGTCAAGTACGGGGTGACCAAGGACTACATTCTGGGGCTCGAGGTAGTGACTCCGCAGGGGGATATCATCCGCACCGGAGGCGAGACCATGAAGGGTGTGGTCGGCTACGATCTAACCAAACTGATGGTCGGCAGCGAGGGGACCCTGGGGATTATCACCAAGATCGTCATCAAGCTGCTGCCGCTGCCCGAGGCCAAGAAGACCATGCTGGTGCTGTTCGATTCGATCGACGGGGCGGCCAAAGGTGTCTCGGCGATTATCCGCGGCAAAATCATCCCCACCACCCTCGAGTTCATGGACGCCATGACCATCGACTGCGTGCGCAAGGCCACCGACCTTGATCTTCCCGAAGAGGCCAAAGCGGTGCTGATCATCGAGGTCGATGGCGAGAAGGATTTGATCGAGCGCCAGGCCGAAAAGATCCTCGAAATCGTCCAGCCCCTCGGGGTGGTCGGCACCCGGGTCGCCACCAACAACGCCGAGAGCGAGGATATCTGGAAGGTGCGCCGCAGCGTCTCGGCCAGCCTGCGCCGGGTCAACCCCGACAAGTTCAACGAGGATATCTGCGTACCGAGAAGCCGGGTGCCCGACATGATCCGCGCCATCGAGGGGATCGCCAAGCGCCACCAGGTCCCCATCGTCAACTTCGGCCACGCCGGCGACGGCAACATCCACGTCAACGTCATGATCGACAAGGCGGTAGCGGGGGAGATGGAGAAGGCCGACAAGGCGATCGAGGAGATTTTCGCCGAGACCCTCAAGCTCGGCGGCACCATGAGCGGCGAGCACGGCATCGGCATCACCAAGGCCCCCTACATCCCCATGGAACTCGACCCGGCGGCGGTCGCCTACATGAAAGCGATCAAGCGCGCCCTCGATCCCCAAAACATCCTTAACCCGGGCAAGATATTTCTCGAAGCGGAAAAAACTGTGGTCGGTGGCCATTAAGCAGGCGGATGTTTACAAGGTTTTACCGATCACTGATCACCCATCACTAATCACTGGTTTATAGATGAGCAAACAAAAAGACCTGAAAGATTTCGAAGAAGAGATTCGCCAATGCGTCAAGTGCGGTGCCTGCCAGGCCCATTGTCCGGTTTTCGGCGAGAACAAGAAGGAGTCGGTGGTGGCCCGCGGCAAGGTGGCCCTCGCCCATGCCCTGCTCGAGCAGGAAGTCGAGCTCGATGAGCGCATGGTCTCCGACATGTCCCAGTGCCTGCTGTGCGGCAGCTGCTTCGACAAGTGTCCCAACCTGGTCCCGACCGATGAGATCGTTATGGCGGCCCGCCGGGAGATCACCGAAAAGAAAGGCCTGACCTCCTTCGCCAAGGCGATGACGGCGGTTCTCAAGCGGCCGGCCCTGATGGATGCCCTGGCCAAGGGGGGGAGCGTATTCTCCAAACTGCTGTTCAAGGCGGTCCCCGAGCAGAGCGGGCTGAGACTCCGCTTTCCGGCTCCCTATATCGCACCCGACCGGACCCTTCCCGAGGTGGCGGCCAAGCCGTTTCGTGACCGCCATCCCGAGTTTATCCAGGGGGAGGAGGGGCAGCCGACGGTCGCCTTCTTTACCGGCTGCATGGTCAACTACATGTACCCCGAAATCGGTGAGGCGCTGCTCAAAATCCTTCGCTTTATGGGGGTAAGTGTACTGATCCCGCAGGGGCAGGGGTGTTGCGGTCTGCCGGCGCTCTCGGCCGGTGATGCGGCAACCGTCGAGGCGCTTGCCAAGCATAACCTCAAGGCTTTTTCCGGCGGGGAGCCCGACGCCATCGTCACCGCCTGTGCTTCCTGCAATATCGGTATGGGCAAGCATTTCGGTACTCTGGGCGATCGTCAGGCGGAGATTGCCGGCAAGGTGCAGGACATCCTTGCTTTTCTGGTCAGCCAGGGATTGCCCGAAAAACTGGCCGCGCTGCCCAGGCCGGCCGAAGTGCGGCGGGTCACCTATCACGATCCCTGTCATTTGCGCACCCAGGGCATTACCAAAGAGCCCCGCGCACTGCTCAAAGCCCTCCCCGGGGTCGAATTCGTCGAGATGGAAGGGGCCGACCGCTGCTGCGGCCTCGGTGGAACCTTTTCGGTTTACCACTACGGTACCAGCAAAAAGATCGGCGCCCGCAAGGCCCCCGGAATCGAAACCAGCGGAGCCGACCTGGTGGCCAGCGCCTGCCCCGGTTGCATGATGCAGTTGCAGGACACCATCGCCCACGCCAAGCTGCCGCAGCAGGTGATCCACGTTCTGGAGCTGGTGGCAGGCGCCCTCCCTGAGTAACCATGAATCGTCAGTGATGCACGGCAGACTCCAATCTGCCGTGCTTTTTTATTTAAGCCTGGATCCGTGAGTTTGGGGCGGGATAAGAGTGAAAGTGCTTGGCCTGAAAAAGGGTTTCAGAAAATCTAAGGCGCACCCATAGGTTCGTTGGTGATTTTTTGAACGCTTAGGCAGGTTAATGGCTTGCGCTATTGCCCGGTCAGAACTCACGGATTCAGGTTAAGGAGTAATGCACATGCTGCATGTCGCAGAGCGAAAAGAGTTATACCGGTTTCTGGCGAGCCTCTTCGTCTATCCCGATGTGGGGATGGTGACGAGCCTGGGACAGGAGGGGGCGACTCTTCTGGCCGGGCTGGTCTCCGTCGGGGCTCCCCCGGCAGCAGAAGGCGACTCGGCCCTGCGTGAGCTGGAGGTCGGATATACCGATCTGTTTATCAACCGCCTGGGGGGAGCCCCCGCTCCTCCCTATGGCTCCGTTTACCTCGATTCCGAGGCGGCCCTGATGGGAGAGAGCAGCCAGAAGGTTCATGCCGCCTACCGGGAGGAGGGCTTGTCGCTCGATGGCGGCGGCGAGCCGCCAGACTTTATTGCAACCGAACTCGAATTTCTCTATTACCTGGTAGAGCGGGAAGAGGCGGCCCTTGCCCGGGGCGATGTTGCCGGGGCGGCAGAGGCAACCGACAGCCAGAGGCGTTTTTTCGAGCAGCTCTTCTATCCCTGGGTCATGGTGCTCTGTGATCGCCTTGCCGCAGAGACGATGGGACATCCCCTTTACCTGTGGGCGGCGAGGGTCCTCGAGTCTTTTTGCCGTTCGGAAAAAGAGTGGTTCGATAGGCGGATTTGAAAAGAAATGCGGACAGGTCAAAAAAATGTGAAAAGACCCTTGACAAGTTGTGGCTCATACAGGTATAACCTGCCTCCTGTTCAACGAAGCGGCACCGCGCACAGCGAGTTCCGCGGGGTCGAAAAAAAAGTTAAAAAAGGCGTTGACAAGCAGAGAGCGATTCGGTAGAGTTCGCCTCCGCTGCAGGGCAACGCAGCAAAGCAGC
>CALZIC010000135.1 GCA_945787285.1 uncultured Desulfuromonadales bacterium | reverse complement strand
CGGCTCTTTGATCCCGGGCCCGGTGACGGTGCAGATCCGCTCGATCAGGGGAATGCCGTCGCAGACCGCATCGGCCGCCGCGGCGGCGGTGCCGACGTTTTGCACCACCACGCCGACATCCATCGGCAGGCCGCCGGAGGGGACCTCGCGGCCGGTGACCGCCTTGATCAGCTGTTTTTCCGCCCCCTGCGGGTACTTGACCTCGAGGGGGACAACCTCGACGCCTCGGCCCTGACATTGCTGCTGCATCAGGGCGATGGCGTCCGGCTTGTTTTCCTCGATACCGATAAAAACGTTGTCGACCCCAAGGACTCGCTTCAGGATATCGACGCCGGCAAGGACCTTTTTCGGCTCCTCCAGCATCAGCCGGTGGTCGGCGGTCAGGTACGGCTCGCACTCGACCCCGTTGAGAATCAGGGTGTCGATCGGCTTCTCCGCTGGGGGAGAGAGCTTGACATGGGCGGGGAAGGTGGCCCCGCCGAGGCCGACAATGCCGGCATCGCGGATACGGTCGCGGATCTGCTCCGGGGACAGTCCGGCCGGGTCGGAGCCCTCGAGCCCGGAGACCCAGGCGTCTTCGCCGTCGGCTGCGATCACCACCGCGTCGAGCGCCCGACCGGCAGGATGCGGTCGCGGCTCCACCGCCACCACCTCGCCGGAGGTCGGAGCATGCACCGGGACCGACACGAACCCCTTGGCGACCCCGATCACCTGCCCTCTTTTAACCAGGTCCCCGACCTTCACACAGGCTTCGGCGGGAGCGCCGATATGCTGGGCCAGGGGAACGACCAGCTCCCCGGGAAGGGGACAGACTTCAATGGCCTTATGGGCCGACCACTCTTTGTTGTCCGGCGGATGCAGACCACCGGAAAAGGTTTTCAGTTTCATATTTGCAGATCTCTCAGATTCAGTCTTCGAAAATCAGGCAGCCTTGGGGCCCTCATCGCTTTTCCCGGGAACATTGAATGAACTCCCCTCCGGATACCCGTCGTTGAAGTCCCTGATGCACTTGGTCGGGCATTTTTCGACGACCGCCGCCGCTTCATCGGAATGTCCGTCGATAACCTCAGCAAGGAGATTTTCAATCTTGTAGGCATCCGGCGCGTTTTTCTTGCAGATCTGACAGGCGATGCACCCGACCTGGCAATACTTTCGCACCATGGCTCCCTTGTCATGGCTGTTGCACAGCACATGGACGCTGGTGGCCAGAGGGACCATGCGGATAACCGATCGCGGACAGACGGAAATGCACTTTTTGCACCCGGTACACTTGTCGCGACTGATCACGGCCAGCCCTTCACTGGTCATCTCGATGGCCCCGAAGGGACAAGCCCTTTCGCAGGTCCCGAGGCCAAGGCAGCCGCCCGGGCACTCCTTGGGGCCGTCGGCGACGCGCTGGGCCGCGTTGCAGTCGCGGATGCCCAGATAGCGGTACTTGTTCTGAGCCTTGCGATTGTCCCCCTGGCACAGCACGACCGCCACTTCGGGATCGCCAACCTCTGCGGTCACCCCCATGATATTGGCAATCTTCTCGATCACCTCCGCCCCCCCGGGGGTACAGAGACTGGCCGAAGCCTCGCCGCTGGCTACGGCCTTGGCGTAGGCGCTGCACCCGGGATAGCCGCAGGCTCCGCAGTTGGCCCCCGACATCACATCGAGAATGGCCGCTTCCCTCGGGTCGACCTCCACCGCAAATTTCTTGGCGGCCACACCCAGGGCCACGGCGGCCAGCAGGCCGATTCCGCCCAGACTCAAAACAGCTGAAATCATGTAAAAACCTCTTTTTTAATACGAGAATCCAGAAACCAGGAGTCAGAACCCAGAAAGGTTTGCCCTTTAGGTTTTCTATTGTCCCCCGAATTCTGGATTCTGATTTCTGTCTTTCTACCCTTTGACGAGACCGGCAAACCCCATAAAGGCCAGCGAAAGAAGGCCCGCGGTCACCAGGGCGATGCCGGTGCCGCGGAAGCTTTCGGGCACAGGCGACAGGTCGACCCGCTCTCGAAGCCCGGCGAAGAGAACCATCGCCAGGGTGAAGCCGAGCGCCGCGCCGATAGCGAAGACGATCCCCTCCAGAAAGGTATATCCCTTCTGAATATTCAGAACCGCCAGGCCGAGGACCGCACAGTTGGTGGTGATGAGCGGCAGGAAAATGCCGAGAGACTGGTACAGAACGGGGCTCGCCTTCTGTATCACCATCTCGACCAATTGAACCAGAGAGGCGATCACCAGGATAAAGGCGATGGTCTGCAGGTATTCGATACCGAAGGGTATCAGGATGAAATACTGAATGAACCATGTCACCACCGTGGCGACGGTCATGACGAAGGTAACGGCCATCCCCATTCCGAGGGCGGTTTCAACTTTTTTCGAAACCCCCAAAAAGGGACAGATGCCCAGAAAGCGGGCAAGCACGAAGTTATTGACAAAAACAGCACTAACCAGGATCAGTAACAGTTCTACCATGGTCCTCGACTCTCAACGGCGCGACAGGGCGCGCGGAATGTAAATTGGCCTGACCAAAGTTTATAAGATAACTTATCGCCTTTGTCAAATTCTTTATCTTAAATAAAAACATATCCACCTCTTCCCGCATCTCCCGTTGCCAATGCAATCTGGTGTTAAAACACGACAAAAAAACGCACAAACTTCGCTCTATAAACAAAAATACGCCCTTGAGATTCAAGGACGTATCAATTGATGGGTTTTTGAGAACCTGAATTCACTCTCATTTTTTAGCATTGCTAAATTTTTTTTCAATTGTTTTTTAACATTGAATCCGCCTCGCCAGCCGGAGGCCCTTCATCGGCAGGTTCATCGTGCGCACATACACGGGCCGGCTCCATGGGCGCAGGCCTTGATTGCCTTTGCGAACCCTGCAGGGAGCTTTTCGAAGAGCAGTCCGACGCCCGACGGCAATTCCTTCTTCAACCGGCCTCTTCCTTGATTCACCCAAACCACAGCTCCGTGCATCTCGATGACTTCAGAGGGCATGCAGGGCAACACAAAATTCAGCGCCAGCCGGTCGCCACTCCGGAAGGTCCTGCTGCAGGACAGGTACATCCCCCCTTCGCTGATATCGACACTGGTTCCGTAGTAGCTCTCATGCCCGCACCGATAGACGATGAGCTGAGTGCAGGGGACTCGTTTCAGGCGGCGTTCGATATGGCATAAAAAGGCCTTTCCGCATTCCAGAAACGCATTTCGGTCGAGTGGCTTGCTCAATACGGCATCACAAAGATCTCTCACCCCCTTGACCTCCTCCACCTGTTGGGGATGGCTGCAGACCAGAACAATCCGGGAATCGGGAAAATGGCCGCACGCCTGGCGCTTAAGACAGAAATCACGCGCCGGCAACCCTGGAAGATCGTCGGCCAGATAGATAAGATCCGGCTTGTGCTTGCAGGCCATTTCCCAGGCCCTGGTTCCAATTTCAGCTGTAACCACCTCGGCATCGGTCCCGCGCAGAAACCCCTTCTCGATCTGAAGGAAAAACCGCGAATGATCCGCCAGCATAATAATCGGCTTTTCCATAGAACCTCGGCTCGGCCCGTTCGCGTCACGGCATCAAAAGAAAAGGCCGACCGGATGTTGCGGTCGGCCTTTTGCGATCAAGGGGTGGGAAAAATGGGCGCGACGTAAAAACGGCCGTCTCACCCCGTAATCATCATACTTTGAAGAAATTCAATCCTTATCAATCAGGATGCCAAGGGCCAGTTTTTCTCCATCCGAGCTGAGCAGAGGGAACACAAGACCACAGCGGTCCGTCCCGACCTGGAGCGACTGGCTGCTGTCAAGAACCATAGGCGGATCGATGTCAAAATCCTGACCCATCTGCGCCGCCTTGGCGGCAATGTTGCCACAAACAATGTTGGCAAACTCCATCACCGTATCGTCGAGCACCTCTTCGGACTCGCCGCTGACATCGTCCTCCTTCAGAATGGCTCTGGCCATGGCCAGGCGCAGGGCCGAAGAGACGCAGAGCACATATTTGCCGCTGACATTCCCCTTAAACCCCATCGACACCACATGATCCGCCGGGTCAAGCGCCTCGACCACACGGGCCCGGTCTGGCCGGCACTCGAGCCCGACCACCCGGGTCAGCATCTTGAAAGTCATATCGGCGATCAGCTCCCAGACCGGGGACGAAGGAACTCCGGCTGGAATGCGGATGCGGTCGACCACGTAGGCCGACTGGTCTTCCTTGAATTCGCTCAGGCATTTGCGCAGCGCCTCCTGATTGAGCGCCCCGATTTTAACCAGAGCCTCACCGATATACAGGTGGTTGTTCTTCTGCTTGATCAGGACCTGGGAGACCTGCTCTTCAGAAAGAAGACCCAGCTTGACCGCCATGTCACCAAATTTGAGGTCTTCATGCCGCTGGGCGTCATGCACCTGCTCAAACTGCTCGATTTTCAAAAGGCCCATCGACAATGCCGTGGCGCCGAATTTCAGATTGGTGGTTTCCTGCAGCTCGATTGCCTTAAGCAGGTCTGCACTGCCGACCATCTGTTTTTCCAGAAGAAATTGCCCAAAAAATTTAACAGCCATTTCCGGCTCCCTCAGTTTGTTACCCGGGTCGGTTCGATCTAACCGATCCAGGTATTCACTTACACAATAGTCAGCAAGCCGCTCTCAACGCCGCGTAGGACCTATAGTTCGCCCAGAGTACTCAAAACCGTATCGGCATCAAAGGGCTTCGAAACGACGCTGCGTGCCCCAAGCCGCAAGGCTTCGGCAAACTTGTCACCTACTCCGCCGAGGGATGTCACCATCACCACCTTGGCGCTGGGGTCCATGGCCATCAGGGTGCGCAGGGCGGTGAGACCATCCATGACCGGCATGTTCATATCCATGCAGATGATATCCGGCTTCTCGGCCTGGTTCATTTTGATGGCTTCGGCGCCGTTTTTGGCATGACCGACCGTTTTGTAGGTCCCGGAACTTATGATTATTTTTTCCAGTTGACGGGCAACAGCGATGCTGTCGTCCACGATTAAGACCCGCTTCATATTCCTACCTCCTGTAAGGTTGTTGCAAAAGCTATCTTCTTTAATGCAACCTTCCGTCCAACTTTTGCCTTGCTCCCCTTTTTTTATAAAATCGCCCCAAAGCGGCCGAGTCCAAGGCCGCTTCTCCCCTCCCATGAGCCCCTCCCCTCCCCTTGAATAGCGATAGCCGTTTCCAACCCGGAATTTTGTCAATATTACGACACTGTCAAATTGATGTCCCGGGTGTGCCAAAAGACACATCAAAACACAAATGCCCCGCCTGGTTCAGGCGGGGCATTTGCATTGTCGAAATTCAACTAGGTACGGCGTTAGCAGGGATGAACGTTGCTGCTCCCGACCACGGCGGGCTTCATGTACTTTTTCATGATGTCTCTCCTTTGAGTTGGTTAAGCGAAGCTTCCGGCTGGCCCGGAGGCCAGCCGGAAGAGTTGATTAATTGCCCCAGCTGCCCCAGCTACTGGAACTGCTTTCGTTGCTGCCAGAACTACTGCTGCTACTGCTGGAAGACTCGTTGTAGACCTCGAGTTCCTTGATCTGGTATCCGTTATTGCGATCCTGCCTGCAATAGATGCGGACGTAACGGGCTTCCCGCGAAGAGAAGGTGACCGTCTCGGTGCCGCCGTTGCCGGAGCGTTCTTCCTTCATCCGGCTCCAGGAACTGGCGTCGTTGGAGACCTCGACGTTATACTCCTCGGCGTACTCGCCACCCCACTCGATGACGACCCTGGAGATGGTCTGACGAGAGCCCAGGTCGACCCGCAGCCAGTGGTCACGGCTGCTGTCTTTGTACCAGTAGCTGCTGGAGTTGCCATCCACACCCTTGCCGATTACCTTCCGATCCCATGAAATTTCACGCCCCCCTTGTCAAAGGCACCCTGGTCAAGCGCTACAAGCGGTTCATGGCCGATGTCGAACTGGCCGACGGCACCGTCGTCACGGCCCATTGCGCCAATTCCGGGTCCATGTTGTCGGTCAATGAGCCGGGCAGTGACGTGTGGATCAGCCCGGCCAAAAACCCTGACAGAAAGCTCAAGTGGACCTGGGAACTGATACGTATCGGCGAAACCCTGGTCGGCATCAACACCGGGCACCCCAACACCATCGTCGCCGAGGCCGTTAAGGATGATGTAATTCCGGAATTAACAGGCTATGCCTCGGCCCGGCGCGAGGTCAAATATGGCAAGAACTCACGTATCGACCTGTTGCTTGAGGACGATGAAAAGGGCCTGTGCTACGTTGAGGTCAAGAACGTCACCATGCGCCGTGATCTCAACGGTGGCCCGGTCGAATTCCCCGATGGTGTGACGGCCCGGGGGGCGAAGCATTTAGTCGAACTGGCCGATATGGTGGCCGAAGGGCACCGGGCGGTGATGCTCTATCTGGTGCAGCGCGAGGACGGCGACGGCTTTACCATCGCTGGCGACATCGACCCTGATTACCAAGCCGGGCTGAACGCAGCCAAGGACAAGGGAGTCGAGGCAATCTGCTACCGTTGCCGCCTGACACCAGAAGAAATCACCGTCGGTGACGCCGTGCCTCTGGTTTTCTAGGCCCAAAACCTGGCATTTTAAGAAAGTCGCCCATATCTCCAAGGTCTGTTAAAAAGAGATAGCTGATTATTGCCGAACCTGGAAACGATGATGAAAGACGTTCTGAAAACCGTGCCGTCACGTGATGGCCGCCAGATCAAGATCCATGGCCCCGAGGCCTTTGAAGGCATGCGCCGGGCCGGGCGGCTGGCCGCCGAATGCCTGGATTTCATCGTGCCACACGTCCAGCCCAAGGTGACGACGGACCGGCTGAACGACCTGTGCCACCAGTTTACCATTGAACGGGGCGCGAAATCGGCGCCGTTGAATTACAAGGGCTTTCCGAAATCCATCTGCACTTCGGTCAACCATGTGGTTTGCCACGGCATTCCCGGATCGAAGGTGCTGGAGGACGGCGACTGCCTGAACATCGACGTGACGGTGATCCTCGACGGTTGGTACGGTGATTCGTCGCGCATGTTCCACGTCGGCAAGCCGAAAAAAAAGGCTGAAAAACTGGTCGACGTGACCTTCGAGGCCATGTGGCGCGGCATTGAACAGGTCAAGCCGGGCAACACACTGGGCGACATCGGCCAGGCGATTCA
>CALZIC010000134.1 GCA_945787285.1 uncultured Desulfuromonadales bacterium | reverse complement strand
GCGAAAACCGGAGACGCTGCTTGACAGGTCGACGGCGACGGTGACCAGGGTGTATTCCGTGGCGCCGAGATCTTCGATGCGGACCGCCGAGTAGCGAAAAGAACTTCCTGGGACCGGCTGGTTATCCATCCTGTTCATCAGTTTTCCCATGAGTGTCCCTCCTTTGCTGGATCAGGCCAGAAATTCCCGGGCGGTCGAAACGTTCATGCCACGGGCCTGCAGTTCGGAGACAAAAGACTCGCCGAGGTGCTCGAACCCCGGGACATTCGACGCGCAGTCTTCGATCAGCCACAGTTTCTTAATGCTTTGATCACCGAAGTTATCGGCGATGTCGCGCACGGTGCTCGCCAGGCAGTGGGACTTGGCCTGGCCCATGACCGCGATCAGGTCGGCCTTTTCAACCGCCTGGATCAGGTCGGTGTTGAGCAGGGTCGCCGGATCTTCCGGATCGGGAACATCGGCCTGAACCGCGCTGTAGTGTTCGGTCCAGAAATTGGACCCTTTGGTGATCATCTCCGCCATCGCGAAGTTGTTCTGTTCCCACTCGCTTACCGCCTGGAAGATCTCCTCCTGGATCGCGTGGCCCCGGGAACCGATGAGGCAGTGCGGCGGCCAGATGCAGAGCGGGTAGCGCCCATTGGCGGCCAGCTGGTGGACGTATTCGGTCGCTCTTTTCAGAAACGCCGGGTTGGTTGTGACATAACGCCCGCGGGCGACGTCTTCGGCCGTGATGATGGTAAAAGGAGCGGGGCTCTGCCCGGTGGCGCTGTCCTTCCAGAAAACCGGGTGGGCAATATCAACGTTGTGGTGCGAATCGAGGGTAATCCGGATATTGTCGATCCTGTCTCCAAGGCGCCGGATCATTTCGGCGGTGCGCAGGGAATCCTCCCTGGCGCCATCGACGTAGAGGGCGCCGTCCGGTTCGCAGAAGTCTCGCTGCGGGTCGATGATGAGAAGCTGCAGTTCCATGATGTCTCTCCTTTCCAGGCCCAGGGGTCTGTCAAATCCGACAGCCTCCTAGGAGCCAGTGACGGTTTTCAGGCGATAAAGCCTGTTCTCTTCAATGAGGTAGGTTCTGTTGCCGCTGCTGGCGATGCGCATGGCCCCGCTGAGTCTGGGGTCGTCGAATAGAACCGGGCTGCCCGCCCCGCGGTGCCGATCGAACAGCGCCAGCCTTCCGTCGTATCGCAGGTGGGCGACGATTCCGTTGTCCAGAACGGTGAAGCTTGGAAGGTGGTAATCGACGTCCGGTTCTGTTTCGAGCCGGTAACTGCCGGTGCGGGCGTCGATGCGCAGGATATGCAGGTCATAGCTGCCGGACGTGCCGGTCAGGACCATGACCACCCCATGGCGCTGGCGGGCCTCATGGATGCGCAGGCCATCAAACTCCCGGATATGGATGACGTGGCAGGACGGGCCGCCGCCCATCCCCGGAATCACCGCCCAGGCCGAGCCCAGGGCGTTCTGGAAGCAGAGACCGTCATACACTTCAGTGGCATAGGGCATGACCGCCCAACAGGCGCCTGCCGCCGGGATGATTTTGCCGCTGAACTCTTGCAGGGTAACGGCGGTGAGATGCCAGGCATGGCGGACATACAGCTGGTTTCCCGTGGCCATAACCCTCTGGCCGGCCAGGGTCAGGGGCAACGCTCCGCGCCTGGTCGCCAAACAGAGCCGCCGATGTTCAATCTCGGCCCTGACAATCTCGCCGCTGACCGGTGACAACAGATAGGCCGCCTGTGGGCTGCCGGCTAATAGCCGTCGTCCTTGCAGGTCGAAGACCCCCTCAGCGGTGATGAGGTGATCACCCAGCATCTCCAGAATGTCGCTCTGCTGCTGGCTTTCAAGGCTCAGGCCGAGGGCCGTGCCGGCAGCCGCTGCCTTGGGCTGGGCCAGAACGATGGGGCCTGCCACCCCGGGCGGCTCCAGCCGTTGCCCGTTGACATAGAGCGCCTCGAACCACCCCCGGTATTCCCGCGGGATCAGGCTCAAATCCCGGGCGGCCCGAGGCAGGGTGACCTCTTTGTTGAGCACCGAGACCTGGGCCCGCATCCGGCCTTCCAGGTCTCCCCGCTTATAGTCGGGGTGGGTTCCCTTGAAGGGGTGGATACCGACGAACAACTGGAAAGCCAGGATCGAGAAGCTGAACCAGTCCGATAGCTCCGACAGGGTCGGACTGTGATAGTCCCTGAATGCGGCCATCATGGCTGCCGCCGGATAGCTGCGGGTCTGGTAGGAGTCCACGTCGATGAACATGGGTTTTTTCAGGCTCGCTTCATCCACCAGGATGTTCATGTCGTTGACATCAACCATCAGGCAGCCCGCTGCGTGAATGTGCTTCAGGACCTGCTCGATGTTTTTGATCAACTCGCCGGTGTCCCGCGGCCCGATGCCGTTGCGATTCCGGAATTCGTTGGTGAAAAGCTTGCAGAGACTGACCGCGTTATTCAGCCGCTTCATGGCGTATCCCAGGGGTTGGCCCTTCTCGTCAACGGCCAGATAAAGAGGTCTGAGTATCTGGTCGTGATCGAATACCGCCAGTTCCTCGAGCTTCCCTTTCACAAGGGCCCTGGCCGGGTCTTTGTAGAGCTTGATCGCCAGGTCATTCCACAAGTAGACCTGCCCTTCACCCCCTTCAGCGGCGAAGTCATTTTTATCCAGGGAGACCTGCTTCGGCGGCCTTGATTGAAGCCAGATAACCATCACTCTAATCCTTGATCAGTGCCGCGAATGCGACATCGTCTGCGGGAGCAAATCCTTCACTGGCAAGCTTTCGCATCAGGCCGTTGCGGACTCTCCGTTGCACAAAGGCTCCGGCCCTGGTTCTGAAGGCCAACAGCTCTGCCTCGAAAGTGGACAGCTCCCTTGTCACCCCCTGTTCGTTCACCAGAGTCAGCCAGCCATCGCTGCCAATGCCGATTCGATCGGTTTCGGTAAAAGGGAAGTCAAACAGGAGGCTCGTCTGCTCGGGGTCGGTCTCCTCACCGCCATTGACCCGGACTTTCGGAGCCAGCCCCCGGTAGGCTCGCAGCCGGTCGTCATCCTCCAGATAGTTCAGGTAGAAAGGGGCCGAATCGGAAAATTCGATAATCTTGTTCTGCTCCTGGTTGCCCGAGAAGATCACCCCGTCGCCGAAAGCAAGCACCCGGAACCGGTCGGCGAGTGTTGTCGCAATAATCAGGGTCGCATCGAGGGCCGGTCGCTCAAGCCCCGGCAAGAGGCAGCGTCTGGCCTGGCGGATGGTCAGATTGGCAAAATGGCTGGCCAGCGATGCGGTGCACGAGGTGTCGAGCAGCGAGACGAACGCCGCGGCACAGCGCGCCAGAATTCTTGCTCCGGTGTCGCTATCGGCGGAACCGGAGCATCCGTCAGCGATGACGATATACGGGTAGCCGTCACAGGTGCCCGCCGCGGCGTAGTCCTGGCAGACGGTATGGGTGGTTCCTTGCTGAAAGAAGGTGTCATAAGAAAATCGGTTCATCGAGCCTCCCCCTTATTGACCAAGAGTCACTTTGTTAACTAAAAAATGACACAGAGTCATTAAGCTGTCAAGCAGAAAAATGACTCACAGTCAATAACATTGATCGCCATGGACTTTCACCGTATCAACAAGGGACGAAGGGAGTTTGTGACTCAGGGTCTAAAAAGGATTGGCCCCACATTTGAGGTGTGTTATAAGGTTTCGTATTGTTGCAAAGCCAAAGAGGTTAAACCGGCCGAAGTGAAGGCTGAGGTCAATGAACTGCGGAGAAAACGATGATGGCTCAAACACCCCAAACCGAAGCGGAGTTTCTGGCCTCCTACGACCCGAAGGCGTTTGACGCACCGCTGGCCACGGTCGA
Organism: uncultured Desulfuromonadales bacterium; assembly: GCA_945787285.1. Lineage (GTDB taxonomy): Bacteria > Desulfobacterota > Desulfuromonadia > Desulfuromonadales > Trichloromonadaceae > CALZIC01. The sequence goes on along the minus strand of CALZIC010000134.1, from coordinate 3,358 downwards.
CGTCTCGATTTTTACGGTCATCGAAGGGGCGCTGCATGTTCTTCTGATAAAGCGGGATGAATTTCCGTTTAAAGGGGCGTGGGCCCTGCCTGGAGGCTTTGTCGACCTGTCGCAGGATAACGGCCTGGACGCAACAGCCATGCGCAAGCTGCAGGAGAAGACCGGAGTCGAGGCCTCCCACCTGGAGCAGGTGCAGACGATCGGAAATCTTTCGCGTGACCCTCGCGGCTGGTCATTGACGGTACTCTATTTCGCGCTGATGTCGGCAGAGAGTGTAACGCTCAACCCGGGGGCCGGTGCCACCGAAGCGGCATGGCACAAACTCAAGGGTGGCCAAGTCGAACCCCCGCTGGCATTTGACCATGCAAAACTTCTGAAGCGGGCATTCGCGAGACTTCAGAACAAGGCGCGCTACACCATGCTCCCCGGCTATGTACTGGCCGAAGAGTTTACCCTGACCGAATTGATCAATATCTATAGAATTTTGCTTGAGGAAGACCTGGATAACCCCATGATGCGGCGGCGCCTGCTTCGATCAGGGATGCTGGAGGAGACCGGTTCGATGCGTGAGGGGGGCAATCGACCGGCAAAGCTGTATCGCTACGCGCGAGCCGCCTCGAACCATGTCTTTGACCGGAATCTCGAAGCGGGAAAATAGCGTTAACTCAAGGCCTGGAATGCCGGCCTTGAGTTAACCTGGTCACCTCAGCATGAGCGACAAGTCACCCAGGGAATTGATGGTCGGGTAGTTAGCGACGATCGGCAGATGCCGCCCGCTCCCAAAAGAGCGTCGTTGAATGCGGATGATCGGCGGCGCCTGCCGCCGCTTGAACTCAGCCCTGTCAACCATTGCGCAGACCTTTTGGATGAGCTCATTGGACGTGCCCCGCAGCAGACGGATCTGCATATCCCGCTCCATGCCCGGGAGGAGGTCAGCCTCGATATAGAGACGCAGGATGGCGTCGAGAATATCGTAGGACGGCAATGTGTCACTGTCCTGCTGTCCCGGAGCGAGCTCCGCGCTTGGGGGCTTGTCGATGATCTCAGCCGGGATCAACCTCTCCGGGTAGGCGCTGTTGAACCAGCGCGCCACGGCATAAACATCCCCCTTGTACATATCGCCAAGGAGGTTCAGGCCGCCATTCATGTCGCCATAGAGGGTGGCGTAGCCGACGGCCATTTCCGACTTGTTGCCGGTGCTGAGGACCAGGTAACCGGTATGGTTGGAATACTCCATCAAGATACGCCCCCGCAGCCGCGCCTGAACGTTCTCCAGGGTCAGGTTGCTCGGCCCTGTGCCGAAGGCAGTCCGAAAACCGCTTCGGGCCAGGGAGAATTCGTCCTTTATCGGATGGGTAAAGAGTTCCACCTCAAGGTTGCGGCACAGGGCAATACTGTCATTCACGCTTCCGTCACTCGAGTATTCGGACGGCATCGTGATCGCTTTAACCCGCTCAGGCCCGAGAGCCTTGGCAGCCAGGGCGATCGTCACGGCCGAGTCGATTCCGCCGGAGCAGCCTGCAACCACCCCCGAAAACCCGAGTTTATCCACATAATCTCTGAGTCCGACCATCGCCTGTTCGGCCATCAATTCCTGGTCAAGGGTGATTTCCCCGTAGGCAAACCCGGCGGCACCAACCAACTGTCTTTTGCAAAATCGGTCGCCAGCATTTTTTTCTAAATCAACAATGCCCACGGCCTCCTTGAATGGCACCATCATTCCGACCGTCTTGCCAAAGCGGTCAATTGCAAAGGAGGAACCGTCAAAGACGATTTCGTCGTTTCCGCCGACCTGATTAGCATAAACAACCGCAGCACGGCAGCGAAGGGCGATGTCCTGAAAAACCTGCCTCCGCTCCTTTTGTTTTCCGAGATTTCCGGGGGAAGCATTTACGCTGATAATCAGATCGAGCTGCTGGCCTTTCAGTTCATCAACGGGATTGGCGGGATAAACAGCCTTATCCGCCTGCCCCCAACCGTCTTCACAAATCAGGAAACCTAGCCGATATCCCTTGTAGAACCAAGCCCCCTGTTGGCGGCCGGGCTCGAAATGCCTGGCTTCTTCAAATATGTTGTACGTTGGCAACAGCTTTTTGGAATAGTTGAAAACCTCCACACCACCGGCAAAGACCTTGATGCTGTTGCAAAAAGGTTTCCCTGAAAACGGATTTTCCGTATAACAGCCGACGACGACCGCGGCCCGGGCTCCCTCCGTCGCCCTGCCGATCGACTCGAGAGCCTTGCCCTGCGCATCCTTGACCAGTTTGGAATAGATCAGGTCCTGCGGGTAGTAACCGGTCAGAGCCAGTTCGGTAAAAACAAGCAAGTCCACGCTGTTTTTATTTTCTTCGACCACGGCCAGGATCTTTTCGGCATTACCGGCCACGTCCCCGATCGTATAGTTCAATTGGGCAATAGCAACGCGCATACTGGTACCTCCTGTCATTGAGCGGCCAAAAGGCCGTCGGGCCTAACCTAAACCGCCTGCGAAAACAGGCTGTTCGAGACCAATTTCTCGGTACGGCCCATCAGGTCCAACGGCCTCCTAAACGTTCGATTTTAAAAACGCCGGCCAGGTACTGAAGAAAGGCGTCGTCCTCGCACATTTCCTTGCCCGGGCTGTCCGAGATCTTCGCAACCGGTTGATTGCGGCACTTGATCAACTTGATGACGATGTTCAGGGCCTCGACCCCGAAATCGTTGGTCAGGTTGGTGCCGATTCCGAAGGCCACTTTGGCCTCTTCCTTGAAGGTGTCATAGATCTTCAGGGCCGAGGGGAAGTCAAGGCCGTCACTGAAGACCAGGGTTTTGGTCTTCGGGTCGATCTTGAGGCTCTCATAATGAACAATCGCCTTCCGAGCCCACTCAAAGGGACATCCGGAGTCGTGCCGTAGGCCGTCGAAGAGCTTGGCGAAATACAGGTCGAAATCGCGCAGGAAGGCATCGAATCCCACCACATCGGTAAGGGCGATCCCCAGCCGGCCCCGGTATTCCCTGACCCAGGTCTCCAGCGCATACTGCTGGCTGTCCACCAGGCGGGGTCCCATGGCTTGCGCAGCCTGCAAAAACTCGTGGGCCATGGTCCCGATCGGAATCAGGTCGAGTTCACGAGCCAGGTAGACGTTGCTGGTGCCGACAAAATTGTCAGGAAGTTCGTTTTTAAGGATCTGAACAACCTGCAGGTGCCACTGGCGGCTGAAACGGCGCCGTGAACCGAAATCCGAAAACTGGAACCGTTCTGAGTCGGGGTGGCTCTTGACCATCTCGATCTTGGACAGAAGTCTCCGACGGGCCTCATCCCAGTCAGGGGTCGGTACCGTATTGCGAAAGTAGACCTCGTTGATGATTGACAAGGCGA
>CALZIC010000133.1 GCA_945787285.1 uncultured Desulfuromonadales bacterium | reverse complement strand
GATCACGTCGAGGTTGTGCTCGATGATCACCACCGTGTTGCCGCTCTCGACCAGGCGATGAAGCACGCTAAGCAGCTTTTCGATATCGGCGAAATGCAGGCCGGTGGTCGGCTCGTCAAGGATATAGATGGTGCGCCCGGTAGCCCGTTTGCTCAGCTCCTTGGACAACTTGACCCGCTGGGCCTCGCCGCCCGACAGCGTGGTTGCGCTCTGGCCGAGCTTGATGTAGCCAAGTCCCACCTCGCGCAGCGTTTCGAGCTTGTTCTTGATGCGCGGGATGTTCTCGAGGAAGCGGGCGGCCTGGTTGACGGTCATGTCGAGCAGCTCGGCGATGCTCTTCCCCTTGAACTTGACCTCCAGGGTTTCGCGGTTGTAGCGGGCCCCCTTGCAGACCTCGCAGGTGACGAAGACGTCGGGGAGAAAGTGCATCTCGATCTTGAGGATGCCGTCGCCCTGGCAGGCCTCGCAGCGCCCCCCCTTGACGTTGAAGGAAAACCGCCCCGGCTTGTAGCCGCGCAGCTTGGCCTCGGGAAGCTGCGCGAAAATATCGCGGATATCGGTGAACACGCCGGTGTAGGTGGCCGGGTTGGAGCGGGGGGTGCGGCCGATGGGGGACTGGTCGATGTCGATGACCTTGTCGAGCAGCTCGAGGCCGAGGATGTCGTCGACCTTGCCGGCCTTGTCGCGGCTGCGGTAGAGGCGCTGGGAGAGGGCCTTGTAGAGGGTGTCGATCACCAGGGTCGACTTGCCCGAGCCGGACACGCCGGTGACGCAGGTGAGCACCCCCAGGGGAATGCGCGCATCGACCCCCTTGAGGTTGTTCTCCCGCGCGCCGCGAATCTCCAGAAAACGCTCGCTGCTGCGCCGCTTTTCCGGCATGGCGATGGTCAGTTCGCCCGACAGGTAGCGGCCGGTAAGCGAGGCGGGATTGGCCAGCACTTGCTGCGGCGTTCCCTGGGCGACGATCTCGCCGCCGTGCATACCGGCGGCCGGGCCCATATCGATCAGGTGATCGGCCTCGAGGATCGTCTCTTCGTCATGCTCCACCACCAGCACCGTGTTGCCCAAATCGCGCAGGCGCTTGAGAGTTTCGAGCAGTCGCCGGTTGTCGCGCTGGTGCAGGCCGATCGACGGCTCATCGAGGATGTAGAGGACCCCGACCAGGGATGAGCCGACCTGGGTGGCCAGCCGGATGCGCTGCCCCTCGCCGCCGGAGAGGGTCCCCGAAGCGCGGTCGAGGGAGAGGTAGTCGAGGCCGACGTGGGCAAGAAACGACAGGCGCTCGCGGATTTCCTTGAGAATGCGCCGGGCGATCTCGGCCTCCTTGGGGGGAAATTCGAGTTCGGTGAAGAACTTTTCCGCCTCGACGATCGACAGGGCGGTGACCTCGCGGATGTCCCGCCCGGCCACCCGCACCATCAGCGACTCTTTGCGCAGCCGGGCCCCGCCGCAGGTGGGGCAGGGCATCACGTTCATGTAGCGCGAGAGGTTCTCCCGCACCGACTCGGATTCGGTTTCGTGATAACGGCGCTCGAGGTTGGGGATCACCCCCTCGAAGACCTTGTTGTAGAAGTGGCGCTTCTCCCCCTGGTCGAAAAAGAAGCGGACTTCCTCCTTGCCGGAGCCGTGCAGGACCACCTTGCGGACTTTCTCGGGCAGAGCCTCGAAAGGGGTGTTGATGTCGAACTCCAGATGGTCGACCAGCGCCTCGATCAGCTGAAAATAATAACCGCCCCCCTGGCGGGTCTCCCACGGGGCGATCGCCCCCTCACGCAGGGACAGGGCCGGGTTGGGAACGACCTCATCGGGGTCGAAATACATGCGGGTCCCCAGCCCGCTGCAGTCGGAGCAGGCGCCGTAGGGGTTGTTGAAGGAGAACATGCGCGGGGTGATCTCCGGGTAGGAAACGCCGCATTCGACGCAGGCGTGCTGTTCGGAGAAGAGCTCGCTTTTGCCGTCGAGATCCTCGACCCGCACGATGCCGTCGGCCAGGCGCAGGGCGGTCTCCAGCGAGTCGGCCAGCCGGCTTTCGATCCCCTCCTTGATCACCAGGCGGTCGACCACCACCTCGATGGTGTGCTTCTTTTTCTTGTCGAGGGCAATCTCTTCGGCCAGCTCGTGCATCTCGCCGTCGATGCGCACCCGCACGAAACCGTCGGCCTGCAGCTGCCCCAGCTCCTTGCGATACTCCCCCTTGCGCCCGCGCACCAGCGGAGCGAGGAGCAGCAGCCGGGTTTTCTCGGGGTAGGCCATGACCCGGTCGACCATCTGCTCGACGGTCTGCGAGGCGATCTCTTTGCCGCATCCCGAGCAGTGGACCCGGCCGACCCGGGCAAAGAGCAGGCGCAGGTAGTCGTAGATCTCGGTGACGGTGCCGACGGTGGAGCGGGGATTCTTGGAGGTGGTCTTCTGCTCGATGGAGATGGCCGGGGAGAGCCCCTCGATACTCTCGACATCGGGCTTTTCCATCTGCTCGAGAAACTGCCGGGCATAGGCCGAGAGGCTCTCCACGTAGCGCCGCTGCCCCTCGGCGTAGATGGTGTCGAAGGCCAGGGTGCTCTTGCCGCTGCCGGAAACCCCGGTGATCACCACCAGCTGGTCGCGGGGGATCTCCACGTCGATACATTTGAGGTTGTGCTCGCAGGCACCTTTGATGACGATTTTGTTGGCCATAAAAAACCAGTGGTCAGTTGACAGTGATCAGTGAACAGTTAAACCCTGAGGGCGATTAAAAGCCAAGGCGGCCTCTCGCCCGCTCCTTGCAGTCGCTAGAGAGCGCAGAGAACACAGAGGAAACCGAAACTCTTTTTTCTCGGTTTAAAACCTGGACCTTTCGTTTTTGCTTTTGACTTACTCTGCGATCTCTGCGTGCTCGAGTGAGCGAAGCGAACGGGCGAGAGGCCGCCTTTAATGATTTTCCGCCATTTGCTCGGCCATTCTGACCGCGGCCACCAGGCTCTCTTCGCTGGCCTTGCCGGTGCCGGCCAGATCGTAGGCGGTGCCGTGGTCGACCGAGGTGCGCACGATCGGCAGGCCGAGGGTGACGTTGACGCCGTCTTCAAAATGGAGGAGCTTGAGGGGGATCAGCCCCTGGTCGTGGTACATGCAGACCACCGCGTCGTACGCCCCCTTGACGGCGAAGTGAAAGAGGGTATCGGCGCTGTGCGGCCCGCTCGCCTCGATCCCCTCGCCCTTGGCCGCCTCAATGGCCGGCGCAATCAGCCGCGTCTCCTCGTCGCCGAACATCCCCCCCTCGCCGGCATGGGGGTTGAGGGAAAGAACGGCGATGCGCGGCCTGACCAGGCCGAAAAAACGCCTGAAGGAAGCGTCGGTAATGCGGATGGTTTCGAGGATTTCTTCGCTGGAGAGGGCGCCGGGCACCTCGGAGAGGGCCAGGTGGGTCGTCACCAGGCAGACCTTGAGGGTCGCGCCGCCGAGCATCATCACCACCTTGTTCACCCCGCAGCGCTCGGCTAGCAGTTCGGTGTGGCCGGGAAAGGCGTAGCCGGCGGCGTTGATGGCTTTTTTGTTGATCGGCCCCGTCACCATCGCGGCAGCCTCTCCGGCGAGGCAGCGGCGGCAGGCCCACTCGATGTAGCTGGCCATCGCCGCACCGCAGGCGTTGTCGGGCCGCCCGTAGACCAGACGGTCGGCCGCAAGGGCGGAAACGGGCTCGACGCTCAGGCTCCGTCCGCCAATATGCAGGGTGCGGGTCCCCGCGGTGACTTCCGCCATGCGGCAGGAGACCCCGAACACCCCGGCCGCCCGCTGCAGCACACCCGGGTCGCCGGCCACCAGCAGCGGCCGCGTCAACGAGTCGAAGGCGCCGGCCAGCAGCGCTTTTACGATAATCTCGGGGCCGACCCCGGTCGGGTCGCCCATGGTCAGAATCAGGGGCAGAGGGTTCTTCACGACAGACTCCATCGATTGTTTAATTAGGCAGTATAGCCGAGTCCACCGGGTCTTTAAAGCGGCAAAAGCCCCACCGGGTGTCGGCGGGGCTTTCAAAACTCGATGACGCGGCGGCGCTCACAAAGTGCACTACAGCCGGATATCGATGTAGGCATCCTTGCTGAGCCCCTCGGCCCAAACCTTGAATTCCTCACTCGTCTTCTGGTCGGAAAGGATCTTGGTGATCTCTCCCTTGACCTCGTCAAACTGCTTGATCGAGCCCTGGGTACGGCCGAGGACCTTGAGGATGTGCAGCCCTTCGGGCGCTTCGACCAGCTCACTGACTTCGCCCTCGTTGAGGCCGCGCAGCGCCAGGTTGAAAGCGGGGGTCAACTCCCCTTCGGCAAAGGTCCCCATATCCCCGCCGCCGACCTTGGGGTCGGCGTTCAAATCCTCCACCGTGGAAAAGAAATCGGCTCCCTGCTTGAGACGGTTAAGCACCACGAGAGCCTTGTTACGCACCGTCTTGACCTGCAGCGGGGTGGGATCTTCGGGAACGTCGAAGGTGATCCGGCCGATATGAACCGAGGGCTTCTGGCGAAACTGATCGAAGTTGTCGCGGTAATAATCGAGGACCTCCTGCTGAGAGACCTCGACCTTGCTCTTGACCTCTTTGCCCATCAGTTTGAAGCGGAGAATCTGCTGGCTCAGGTTTTCCTGGTAAAGATCAAAGGGCATCCCCTGGGCTTCGAGGGCCTCGGCCAGCTGGGGGCGGGTGATGTTGTTCTGCCTGAGCACATCGTTAATGGCCGCTTCAAGCTCCTCGTCGGCCACCCTGATGCCGAGTTTCTTAACCCGCTGCTGAATCAGGGCGTCCTCGATCAGCCCCCGGAGCACCTGCACTCTCAGCTCGGTCAGCTCATCGGCGGAAAGGTTTTCCAGCCCCTTTTCGCCGACCGGGGTTTTCTTCAGCTTTTCGTCAAGCTGGTGGGTGGTGATGATTTCGTCGTTGACGACCGCCGCAATTCTGCTGACGACCTCGGCCTGAACGAGCGCGGGGAGTACCAGCATCAGAGCCGTAATCAGGGCCAGGAAACGTTTCATGTTTATTCAATCCTCATAGGTGGTATTCACTCCCCCCGGGTTTGCCGAGAGGGGATCTGCCGTTATAACCGGCGGAGTCTAAAAATCAAAGCAGCGTCCAGTCGATTTCGATGGTCGCCCGGTCGCGCAGACCGCCGAGCCACTGCTGGTAGGCCTCTTCCTCCCGGGTCGACTTGAGGGCCGCGCGGATCTCCTCGCGAACCGACTCGAGGGGGAGCTGCATCGCCTTGCGCCTCTCCTGCACCAGAAACAGGTGGTAGCCGTACTCGGTCTTCACCAGCTCACTGACCTTGCCGACCGGCAGGGTGAAGACCGCCTGATCGAACTCGGGGGGCATCTGGCCGCGGGAAAAAAAGCCGAGATCTCCGCCTTGCTCGGCGTCGGGCGACAGGGAATATTCCCGGGCCACCTCGGAGAAGGGGCGTCCCCCGCGGATCAGCTTGAGAACGTTCTGCCCCTCGGCCTGGTCGGCCACCACGATTTGCAGGGCCTTCACCTGTTCGGGCCGGTCGAATTCATCCTTCTGCTCTTTATAGTAAGCGGCGACATCCTCGTCGCTCACCTCAACCTGCTCGTACACCGCCTGGCGTACGACCTTTTCCATCAGCAGGCTCTGCTCCAACTCCTGGCGCCACCGCTCCAGCGGCAGCCCCCGTTCCCGCAGCATCTGCTGGAACTCGGCCTCGGGGTAGTCGCGCCGATGCTCCTCGATGGCGGCGGAGAGCTCTTCGGCGGAAAGGACCACCTGCAAGCGCGCCGCTTCGGCCAGGGTCAGTTCCCGATCGACCATCTGGACCAGAAACGACCGCTCCAGCTCGCCCCGCTGCTCGGCGGTGAGGTTCTGTTCGGGATGGAGGGTGGCGTCGAACAGGGTGCGGAACTGGTCGAGGGAGACCTGGCGTCCGGCGACCTTGAACAGCACCGGCGAGACGACCTCGGCCTTTTGCTCGCAGCCGGTCAGCAGGGCGCAAAGGACCAGAACCACAGGAACAAGTAAACGGGTCAGAAGGCGGAACATCGATGATTCCTCAAAAAAGGGGATGTCGCCCGCAGCCGGCGGGACAAACAAAGAAACAAGCTAGCATAGCTAGAGAAACCCCTGCAATTCTTTTTTAGCCGCCTTGAGCAGCTCCCCGGCCGGCTGCCGGCCGACCTTGACCGCCAGCCGATAGTCGGGTGTAAAGCGGTACCCCTTCGCCGGGTCCTCCATGAGCTTGAGGATCTTTTCCGGGGGGACCGGGGTTTCGGCGTGAAAGCCGAAAATGAGATTATGACCGTCGTATTCGGCCAGCTCGACCTTGAGGCTCTTCATCAGCACCCGCAGCTTCATGACCTCCATCAGCAGAGCCGCCGGCTCGGGAAGTTCGCCATAGCGGTCGCGCAACTCATCGGCCGCTTCATAGAGCTCCTGGTCGTCTTTGGCCGAAGCGAGCTGCTTGTAGAACACCAGGCGCTGGTTGGGGTCGGGGAGGTATTTCTCCGGAAAAAAGGCCGACAGGCCAAGCCGCACCTCGGGGTCGATCTCCTCGTGCTTTGCCATCCCCTTGAGTTCCTGGATCATCTCCTCGAGCAGCTCGGCATACATCTCGAAGCCGATGGCGGCGATCTGGCCGGCCTGGCGCCCCCCCAGCAGGTCGCCGGCCCCGCGCAGCTCGAGATCGTGGCTGGCGACCCGGAACCCGGCGCCGAGTTCGGTCAGCTCCTGCAGCACCCGCAGGCGCTCGCGGGCGTCGCGGGTCAGGGTCCCCTCGCCGGGGATCAGCAGGTAGGCGTAGGCGCGGTGGCGGCTGCGTCCGACCCGTCCGCGCAGCTGGTAGAGCTGGGAGAGCCCGAAGCAGTCGGCCCGGTTGATGATGATGGTGTTGGCGCGGGAGATGTCGATGCCGTTTTCGATGATGGTGCTGCAGACCAGCACGTTGTCCTTGCCCTCGATGAAGTCGAGCATCACCTGCTCAAGGGCCTTTTCCCCCATCTGGCCGTGACCGACGGCCACCTTGGCCTCCGGGACCAGGGTGCGCAGAAACTCGGCCATCGCCTCGATGTTCTGCACCCGGTTATGAACGAAGAAAACCTGGCCGCCGCGACGCAGTTCGCGCAGCACGGCCTCGCGGATCAGGTCGTCGTCGAAACGGGTCACGTAGGTACGCACCGCCAGGCGGTCGACCGGCGGGGTCTCGATGACCGAGAGGTCGCGCATCCCCACCATGCTCATGTGCAGGGTGCGGGGGATGGGGGTGGCGGTG
>CALZIC010000132.1 GCA_945787285.1 uncultured Desulfuromonadales bacterium | reverse complement strand
TCCGGGGTGGTGATCACCGGCGGGACCTGCATCCTGCCCGGCATGCCTGAACTGGCCGAGCAGGTTTTCAACCTTCCGGTCCGCCGCGGGGTTCCCAGGGACATCGGCGGCCTGACCGACGTGGTCAACTCGCCCATTTATGCCACCGGCGTGGGCCTGGTCAAATACGGCACCAGAAACATGCAGGTGAAAAATTTCTCAATCGGCCAGGAAAATGTTTTCGACAAGGTTGTCAGGCGGATGAAGGAATGGTTCGGAGAGTTCTTTTAATCCGGTCGTATTAAGTGTATAAGAGTGTAAGCTAACTGGCAGGCGGGGTTGCGGAGACCGCGCTCGCAGAGAGAGAACGGAGGGAGTCTATGTTTGAATTTGATGATAGTCTGGACCAGACAGCCCGTATTAAAGTGATCGGTGTCGGCGGCGGCGGCGGCAATGCCGTGAATACCATGATCGTTTCGCATGTCGAAGGGGTCGAATTCTATACCGCCAACACCGACGCCCAGGCTCTTCGAGCCAGCCGTGCGGCGATGAAAATTCAGCTTGGCGGCAAACTGACCAAAGGCCTCGGCGCCGGGGCCAATCCGGAAGTCGGGCGCGAAGCCGCCCTGGAGGACCGGGCCCGCATCGCCGAAATGCTCGATGGGGCCGATATGGTCTTTATCGCCGCCGGCCTCGGTGGCGGAACCGGGACCGGAGCCGCTCCGGTTATCGCCGAAGTCGCCAAGGAACTCGGCGCCCTGACGGTCGGCGTGGTGACCAAGCCGTTCAGCCGCGAAGGGAAACAGCGTCTGTTAAAGGCCGAATCGGGCGTGGATGCCCTGAAGAAAGTGGTCGATTCACTGATCGTCATCCCCAACGACCGCCTCCTCGGTCTGGCCGGCAAGAAGATGAGCATCCTCGACGCCTTCAAGCCGTCGGATGATGTTCTGCGCCAGGCGGTTCAGGGCATCTCCGACCTCATCACCACCAGCGGCCTGATCAACGTCGACTTTGCCGACGTCAAGGCGATCATGAGCGAGCGTGGCATGGCGATGATGGGTATCGGCCTTTCCGAAGGGGAAGATCGCGCTGCCGATGCAGCCCAGCAGGCCATCAGCAGTCCTCTTTTGGAGGATATCGACATTTCCGGGGCCAAAGGGGTGCTGGTCAACATCTCCGGCTCTTCCAACATGACGATGGAAGAGTTCGAGGAGGCGTCGACCATCATTCATGAGAAGGTTCATGAAGAAGCCAACATCATCATCGGCCTGGTGATCGATGAAGAGCTCGGCGACAGACTGAAAATCACCGCCATCGCGACCGGCTTCGGGTCCACCTTCGAAAAGAGCGGTCGTCGCGGTGAGGACCTCGGCGGACGCCCCCTGGCCATGGGGAGCGGCAAAGTCGACCACGACCTGCCGACCTTCATCCGTGACCGGCAGAAGGAAACGCCCCGCAGCCTTCGTTCGATGGGGAGCGACGATCAGGAATACGACATTCCGACCTTCCTGCGCCGCCGGGTCGACTGATCCTGAAAAACCGATAATTTTCCGAAGCTCCCGGTTCGCCGGGGGGCATTCATGTCCGGCAGGGAAGCACTTCTGCCAGTGTTCGGTGGCCTACTGTTCGCCGCAACCGGTTCTCCGCCCGGTCGTTGTCTGCAGCGTACAGATAAGCCAACAGGTTTGACGACTCCCTCGTGCGGGGACCGCAACGTGCGGTCCCCGTTTCTCTTTTTGGCCGGCCGCCATGGCGGCCGGTGCAACACCACTGAAAAGAGCTTCGATGTCCCGCAAACTTCTTGATAAGGCCCGCCGCCGCCTGGCCGGCGAAACCGGCATTCGCTCCAACCCCTGGGGGGGGAGGTTGTCGGTGGCTCTGATTTTTCCCAACACCTACCACCAGGCGATGAGCAATCTCGGATTCCTTTCGATATACAACCTGCTCAACAGCCGCGAAGATACCCTCTGCGAACGATTTTTTCTTCCCGACCCCGACGATCTGGCCGAGCATCAGAAGACCGGCTATCCCCTATTCTCCCTGGAGTCGGAACGCTTTCTGGCCGATTTCGACCTGATCGCTTTTTCCATCTCGTTCGAAAACGATTATCTGAACCTGCCGGACATTTTTGAAATGGGGCGTATCCCGTTCTGGCGCGAAGAACGCGACGCGCGCTTTCCGCTGGTGCTGGCCGGCGGGGTGTGCGCTTTTCTCAACCCCGAGCCATTGGCCGAGGTCATGGACCTCTTCGCCGTCGGCGAAGGGGAAGTCCTGCTCCCCCCTCTGCTCGACAAGCTCGGATCCGCCGGCGAAGTCGACCGCTCCTCCTTGTTGACCGATCTGGCGGCTATACCCGGGATTTACGTCCCCTCCATGTATCGGGTCGATTACCGTGACGACGGCACCTTGAAGGCTGCCGAAGCCGAAGGCGGCGCCCCCCGAAAGGTCGATAGGCAATGGGTGCGAAACCTCGATGAGACGGCCAGCCGCTCATTCATCGTCACTTCTGAGACCGAATTCGGCGACATGGCTCTCACCGAAATTTCCCGGGGCTGCTCCCGGGGCTGCCGGTTCTGCGCCGCCGGATTCATCTACCTGCCCCCCCGTGAACGGGGCCTTTCGCCGCTGCTCAGCCAGGTGGAGGCAGGGCTCTGCGAGCGCACCAAGATTGGCCTGGTCGGCGCCGCGGTATCCGATTATTCGCAGATCGAAGCGCTCAACCGTGAAATCTTTCAGCGCGGCGGTAGCGTTTCTGTCGCCAGCCTGCGCATCGATTCGTTGACCGCCGAGGAGGTCAGGGCCCTCAAGGCATCGGGCCATAAGACGGTGGCCCTGGCGCCTGAGGCGGGGAGTCAGCGCATGCGCGATGCGATCAACAAGGGGATAGACGCCGATCAGATCCTCGCCGCGGTTTCCCTTCTTGCTGAAGGAGGAATTCCCAACCTGAAACTATATTTCCTGGTCGGGCTTCCGGGGGAGGCGGCCGAGGATATCGAGGAAATGCTCGCCCTGGTGCGCGAGATCCGCGAGGTGTGGCTGGCCGAGGGGAAAAAACGGGGACGCCTGGGGACCATCACCCTGTCGGTGAACCCCTTTATCCCCAAGCCGTTCACCCCCTTTCAGTGGGCGCCGATGGACGATGAAAAGACCCTCAAGAAGAAGTTCAAGACGATCCGTTCGGCCATTGCCCGCATGCCCAATACCGAAGTGAACTTCGAATCGCTGCGCCCGGCGGTGGTGCAGGCCTTTCTCGCCCGGGGAGACCGCCGTGTCGGTCGGACCCTTCCGCTCCTTGCCTCCGGAAAAAACCTCAAGGCCGCGTGCCGCGAGGCCGATCTCGATCCGGCCTTTTATGTCACCCGCTCACGCGGAGAGTCTGAACTTTTTCCCTGGGAAGTCATCGACTGCGGGGTGAAGCGCGAGCACTTCTGGTCCGAATTCCAAAAGGGCCTCCACGGAAGGCTCAGCCCGCCATGCCAGGCCGGATGCACCCGGTGCGGGGTCTGCAGCGGGTAACGGCTTTGGTCTTGACTCCCGATGTTTCTGTGATTTAGTTCATTGACAGCAGGTAAATGTTGACCAATGGATAAACAGAACCGGAGAGAAAAAGGAGGCTGCCCGTGAAAAAGATTGGCAAACGACTGTTGCTGGTTTGTCTGGCGATTGCACTCACTGCCTGTGCCGAGGAGGAGCGTGTGGCTCAGCCGAGTGCACCTGAGGCGGAAGGAGCAGCGGTTATCCAGTACATCACCGAAGTCGACCCCTATCAGGGCTGGGCTCTGTGGCCGGACAAGGGCAAGCTGTATGAGGGGAAACATCCTCATGGGGCTTTCCTGACCACCTACGTTTCATCCGGAGCGCTGCCGGCCATTACCGGCAAGGCGGGGGTGATTCCCGATAGGGCATTCGTCGTCAAGGAAAACTACACCCCCGAGAAAAAACTCGCCGCCGTGACCGTCATGTACAAGCTCAAGGGGTACAACCCGTCGGGCGGCGACTGGTATTGGCTCAAGTATGGCGCCGATGGTACAATTGAAAAGCAAGGGATGGTTGAAGGTTGTATCGGTTGTCACACGGCCGTTAAGGACAACGACTGGCTCTTCACCGGACCGGTAAAATAGGCCCCATAGAGTCACCAGCAATGACCGGCATGGCGATCGGGAAACATCCCGATATCCGTGCCGGTTTTTTTGTCTCAAGTTCAGTTGGGAGGCTGTGATGAAAATAGTGCCTGGTCTGTTAATCGCGCTGCTTTGTTTCCCATGTGCCGCGCTGGCTGAATGGGACTTTTCAAGACACGCCATCGACCCGGCGGAAATCCGCTCCGGCGGCCCGCCCAAGGATGGCATTCCGGCCCTGACCGATCCGCTCTTTGTTCCGGCCGCATCGGCCTCATTCATGAAGAACGACGACCAGGTCCTCGGCGTCTCCCTCAATGGCGTGGCCAGGGCCTACCCGACCCGCATCCTGTCGTGGCATGAACTGGTCAACGACCGCTTCGGCGACAGCGCGGTGCTGGTCAGCTGGTGACCTCTTTCCTTTGCCGGCGTCGTGTACGACCGGGAGATTGAAGGCAAAGAATACTCATTCGGAGTCTCCGGCCTGCTATACCGGGCCAACGTGCTGATGTACGATCGCCAGACCGAAACCCTCTGGTCCCAGGCCAAGCGCAAGGCGGTGGCCGGGCCGCTTACCGGCACCGAGCTGAAAGTTCATTCCTCGACCCTGACCAGCTGGAAAAAATGGCGCCTGCGGCACCCCGGTACCGAGGTTCTCTCACCTCGAACCGGGCATTCCAGAGACTACAGCAAGGACCCCTACAGCGATTATTACCAGAGTCGCAGCGGCTTTTTCTCCTTCTTCACGCCAAAGCCGGGTGAAGAGGAAAAGGAGCTGATGGTCGGCATTGAGCACGGGGGGCAGGCCAAAGCCTATCCATTGCCCCTGTTGCGGCAAAAGGGGGAGTTGAGGGATGCTCTGGGAGGCCAGACCCTCACGTTGAACTTCGATGCGGCAACCGACCGGATCAGGGTGACCGACGGCCAGGGAGGGGAGGTACCGCACTTGGTCCTTTACTGGTTCGTCTGGAAGGGGATTTTCCCGGAAACGGACCGGTTCAGGGAGGAGGAGGGAACGTCCGATGAGAAAAAATGAATATGCGCTCTTGACAGCAGTTGAGGCGGTGGTAAAATGTTGACCGCGTTGGTAATTAATTCAGGAGGATATTGGCATGACAGAAAAAAGAAGTGGTGTAATCACCTTCAAAGGCAACCCGTTTCACCTGCTTGGCCCCGAACTTAAGGTCGGCCAGAAAGCCCCGGATTTCAAGGTGGTCGATAACGGCCTGCAACCGGTGACCCTGGCCAGCGGCCAAGGGAAGGTTCAGCTGATCACCGTGGTCCCGTCCATCGACACCCCGGTCTGCGACACCATGACCCGCAAATTCAACGAAGAAGCCGCCAAGCTCCCAGAGAACGTGGCCGTTTACACCATCAGCCTCGATCTGCCGTTTGCCCAGAAGCGCTGGTGTGGAACCGCCGGCATCGAAAAAGTGCAGACTCTCTCCGACTACCAGGAGCGCTCCTTCGGCCTGAATTACGGCCTGATGATCGATGAACTCAAACTGCTTGCCCGCGCCGTGGTGGTCATCGACCAGCAGGGTACCATTTCCTACCTGGAAATCGTTCCCGAAGTCACCGCCGAGCCCGACTATGACGCCGCGCTTGCCGCGGCCAGGAGCCTCGTCTAAAGGAGCTTCTGGAATCGGTGGCCTGCCGCACGCCGTTGCGGCGGGACGGGACCGTTTTCCTGGACACTGTGCCTGATAAAAAATCCCTCCAATCCTTGACCGACTGGAGGGAATTTTTTTGATACGGGCAAAGAGGGGCAGAGCGATAGAGATTATTCTTCCATTCTTTCTACGGCAATCTCAATCAGATTTTCGATCGTCATGCCTCCGAAGGCTCTGACCTTGCCCCGGTGCACATAGGCGGTGCGCCAAGGGGTTTTATGGCCTTTTTTGAAAAAGACGATGCTTGCTTCCCCGCAGGAGACGTCGGGGTTCATGGCAAGACTGAAGCCGGGGAACAGATCACCCGGTTCGGCGGCCAGTTTAGGGCGGCGGGATGTTTTGAGAACTTTGCCAATTCTGCACTGCAGGGTGTTTTGCGAAACCTCGTGGCTGCAGGTCAGGACAACCGCCGCCTTTTTCAGCATTCTCTCCAAATCCCATGCCCCCGAAGATCTCGAACCTCCCGACCGAAAACCGTCTGCCGCCTGGCTGGGGAGGGGGGCCAAGATCAGAATCAGAAAAAGCAAAGACAACATGGAAGTCGACCGGAAAATGTCGCTGTGGGACACAATGTTCATGGCAAGTCCTCAAGTGGAAGGGGAAAAGCGCAGAGTAAGCCCGCAATGGCGCGGGCAGATTGGCGCACCATCGACTTATTTAATGACCAGAATGTTAGCATAAATCGGGCTCTTTTCAACAGGGGCTCATGAGTGGTCGATTATTGTTCGACGGGAACGGTCTAACGAGCTGGGGCGAGCCCTGATCCTGGCAGTGTGCGGAGGCCGGGGGTAGGCTGAAGGGGCAACTGTAATTCGCATTGGGGATAGACTTGCGTTTCGCTTCGCGGTATTCTGGCCAAAACTAAAAAGGTCATCAATTGCCGATATGGAGATGCGATGAACGTCGAACAGATGAAATTGGTTCTCACGGAGATCCTGACCAAAACCGACCTGACCCCCTGCGTGGTTGGACATCGTGGGGTCGGCAAGACCGCCGGTGTTGTTCAGGTCTGCCGGGAGATCGGCCGGCCCTACCGTCCCCTGCGCCTGGGACAGATGGAAGTCGGCGATCTGGTTGGCATCCCCTACCGCGAGGCGGAGGTGATGCACTGGTCACGTCCCAGTTGGTGGCCGACCGCCGCCGATGCCGAAACCATCATCCATTGCGACGAGCTTAACCGAGCCCAGCAGGAAGACACCCTGCAGGCCATCTTCCAGTTCGTCGAGCCCCCCGCCGAGGGGCAGCGTCGTGCCCTGCATACCCATCAGCTCGATCCCAAACACAAGGTGGTCGTCTCCATCAATCCTCCCGACGGCACCTACCAGGTCGCCACTCTCGACCGGGCCCTGCTTGACCGTATGGTGATGCTCTACGTCGAGACCGACTACCAGTGCTGGCGGGGGTGCAGCAGTTCCTCGCCGGCAACCCCAACCTGTTGTCACGGCAGGGGAGTTCTCTCGACATGCAGATGGAACCTACCGAGCGGGCCTGGGAGATGGTGAGCGTGCTGCGCAAGGCATGCCGCTTCCCCGCCGATTTGGAAATGGAGGTCTACGCGGGGATTGTCGGCAAGGAGGCGGCCATCATGTTTCTGCGCTGGTGCGCCGAGCAGGCCAACCGCCCGGTGACGGCCGAGCAGATTCTCAACCATTGGGACACGGTCGCCGACAAGGTCGGCGCCCAGCGCGACGATTTGCAGGCGGTCTCCATGAACGACGTCGTGACCACCCTCGAGGTGGAGCCGATGCTCTCCGATGAGCAGGAGCAGAACCTGGTCGCTTATATTGGCGCCCTGCCGAGGGACATGCGTTTCGGCCTGGTCAAGTCGCTGGTGAAAATTCCCCCCGTGGCCGCCGCCATCACCCAGGACAAGTACGATGCGGTGGTCTTTGACGCTATTGCCGAGATCAGCAAGGAAGCGTCTTAACTTCAGTGAGAAGTGAGGCGTAAGGGGTGAGGAGTAACATCTCGATTTTGAGATTGTCCCCGTGTCCCCGTGGTTAATAATTTAAAGCCCTAAGAGCTTTTTTTACCACGGGGGACACGGGGAGCACGGGGGAAGGCAAAGCAAAAAAACAGGAACAAACCTTTAAGCCCTATGGTAAAGACGTGACGTCACCCGATATGGTCCGCTCCTCTGAAAGCGGCAT
>CALZIC010000131.1 GCA_945787285.1 uncultured Desulfuromonadales bacterium | reverse complement strand
AGGAGCAGAAACATGTAGACCGGAATGAAAATAATAAACATTCCGTACCACTCGATATGAATCCACCAGTACTGTACCGGGATGGCAAGGTAGGCCCAGAACATAACTCTGCGGTCGGCGCGGCGTGTCGGGATCAGGGAGAGATACTCCTTGAGTGCCAGGTAGGAAATAAAAGCGAAAAAAAAGATCGCCAGACCCCTGGAGATAAGGAGCACACCCAGGACCAAAGCGACGATGACCCACCAGCTCCTGACCCGTTGAGTCAGTTCGGTGTGATCCTTCTGCGGCTGACGCCTGGTCAATAGCGCGACGGCAGCTGAAGCCGCGGCCAATAGTAATATGATGCCGGCCATGCACCAGGCGACGTTGGCCGGGGGGGGTGTCCAGTTCATGGACTGACCTCCTTCAGCGCCCCGCGTGCGCGATTTGCGATGGTCAACATGAGCAGAACCAGGAGCACCCCGAAGATGGGTACGAGCCACCACCCAGTGGGTACCCCGAGGGCCAGCAGCAGGGCCAGAAGACCGAAAACAAAGGCGCGGTCACTTTTGCCCATCGGTCCGTCGTACCTTCTTTCGGCTCCGATCTGCACGGCAAGGACCCCGGTCATTTCGCTAAGGATGGCCAGTATGACAACCAGTACCACAAGAACACCCGGCACCCCCGGAATCGCAGCAAATGGCAGATAGAGGGCCGTATCTGAAATTACGTCGCCAAGTTCGTTGAGAATAGCGCCGAGCGAGCTCTTCAAGTTGTGCTCACGGGCCAGCATGCCGTCGATGGCATTCAGAGCCATGCGAACGAAGAGGATCGCAGGGACAAGAAACAGGGTCCATCGCGCCGTATCGAAGACCAGGATGCATGCCCCTGCAAAAAGAGAGAGAACTGCCGCAGAAACGGTGACCTGGTTGGCGGTAATTCCCTTTTGGGCGAGAGCCCGGCAGACAGGGCGCAGCAGGTTCTGGAACGCAGGCTTGAGTTCGTAAATGGTCATATACGAATTTGTCCCCCCATAAAAAAGATTCTGGGCGAATAAAAAAACACCAAAAGGAATAAACCTGTTCTGGTGTTTTGGTGTGCCACTCTCCCCTTGTCAACAATTTCAGTTGTTTAGATATTCAACCCTTTGCTCCCTGTTGTCAAGAACTTCTACTTTAGGTTTAGAGGGGGCAAAGTCATGGGGGCGCGCCTTGCCACGCAATAATAATCGATTCGCCATAGCCTTGCCTCGAGACTTCTTTCTGACAAGCAACTATCAAAAAATGTATTATCATTAGAGAAATAGACCGTGTTTTGATGATGTTGATGTAAGGAGATGATCATGAGCGAACAGACTCTCAAGCTGGTATTTATAGACGTCGAGACGACCGGGCTCGACCCGGAGAGGAACGGGCTGACCCAGATTTCCGGGTGCATTCAGATCGGCGATGAGGTCAAGGAATCTTTCGACTTCTACGTGCGGCCGTTTCCCCGCGATGCGGTCGACGATTCGGCGCTGCGCGTGACCGGCATCGACCGCCGGCAACTGCTGCCGGCAGACAATCCGAACGTCCTGCGGGTCGAAGGGCAGGAGTTCTCCGATCCCCAGCAGGTGTATGCCCAGCTCAAAGAGATGTTTGGCCGGTACGTCAGCCCCTACGACAAGAGCGACAAGTTTCAGTTCGTCGGCTACAACTCCCACAGTTTCGACATGCCCTTCATGCGCAAATTCTGGGAGAAGAACAACGACCGTTTTTTCGGCAGCCTCTTCTGGTATCCGTGCCTCGACGTCATGCTCCTCTGGGCCCAGATTCTGGAGCCGGTGCGTGGGGAGTTGACCAATTTCAAGCTGGCCACCGTCGCCAAGCACGCCGGCATCGAGGTTGACAAGACCAAGCTGCACGATTCCGAGTACGACATCGATCTGACCCGGCAGCTGTGGCTCACCGCGCGGCAGATCGTCGAGCGGGGCCGGCCCGTCCCGCCGGAAGGGATTCAGGGGAGCCTGTTCGGTTGATTCCGGTTCGTCCCAGAAGTTTCAGCTCCCGTCCTCCCTCAACCGCGTCATCACCTCTACCTCTCCATGCAGGGTCTTGTGTACCGGGCAGCGTTCGGCGATCTCGATGAGGCGCCGGCGCTGCTCGTCGGTTAAATCCCCGATCAGTTCAATCTCCCGCTCCATGCGGTCGATTTTGCCGTTATCCGCTTCGCACTGCTCGCAGTCCGAGGCGTGAATCTTTTTATGGCTCAGCCGTACGATGGCATTTTCGAGGGGCAGCTGTTTGTGCCTGGCGTACATCTGCAGGGTCATGCTGGTGCAGGCGCCGAGCGAGGCCAGAAGGTATTCGTAGGGGGAGGGGCCGCGGTCGGTGCCGCCGTAGCTTTTCGGCTCGTCGGCCACCAGGGCGTGCCCGTTGGCGAAGAGCTCCGTGAAAAACCCCTCGGCCCCGGTGCTTACCGTGACACGGTTGTCGGGTACCGCATCGGCCCTCTTTTTCACTTCGGGGAGATCGAGGTAGCGGCGGCTCCAGGCGGCGATCATCATACCGGCGTAGCGCGAATCGCCTTCCTTTAAAAGCAGGTGGTCTGCGTCGTCGAGGGTGATGAAACTTTTCGGGTGTTTGGCGGCGCGGTAGATTTGGGCGGCGTTATCGATCCCCACGGTGGCATCGCGCGGCGAGTGCATCACCAGCAGCGCCGCCTTGAGGGCGCCGATATGCTCCTCGAGCTGCTGCATCTCGAGGTCCTCGAGAAACTGCTTTGTGATGGTGAAACGGCGCCCCTCGAGACTCACCTCGGCTTCGCCCTGCTCGTCGATCTCCCCCCGCACCTCGTCGAAATGGCGGGCGACGTGTTTCGGGTCGTAGGGCGCGCCGAGGGTGGCCACCGCGCGGACCGAGGGGATCTGCCCTGCGGCCTGCAGCACCGCGGCGCCCCCCAGAGAATGGCCGATAAGGATCTGCGGGGCCTGGTGCTGCTGCTCGAGAAAGCGGGCCGCCGCCACCAGGTCGGCGACGTTGGTGGTGAAATTGGTCTCGGCGAACTCCCCCTCGCTTTCTCCGAGGCCGGTGAAGTCGAAGCGCAGCACGGCAATCTTCTCGCGGTTGAGAGCGGCCGAGATGTTGGCTGCCGACTTGATGTGCTTGGTGCAGGTGAAGCAATGGGCGAACAGGGCGTAGGCCAAGGGCTGTTCATCCTGCGGCAGGTCGAGGCGGGCGCCGAGGGCAAGCCCCTGCGCATTGGTAAATTTGACTTTGAGCGATTTCATCCATCCCTCCTGGGGTTGGTAACACATTTCCGGTCAAGGGCCGCACGGTAGCATGGGCTTAAACGCCCGGGGTGCTGTCTTTATCAATTATAGAAGACGATTCGCCGTTGGGCTTAAGCGGATGGCGGAATTTTCTGCAAGGCACCAGGCCACCGAGGCTCTCTGCCGGCTTGCAACGCTCTTTTGCTTGGGGCATAGTATGATTTTCGCAGGCTTTTGTACTTTCCATTTTCCGCTCATCGACCAGAGAAAGCCTTGACGCCATGGAAAATCCCGTCACCGATGCCCCCGAAATCCTCGAACGCCCCTGGGAGAAGCTGCACAGTCTTATAGACGTGGGCGATGCCGCCGTGCTGCTCGATTTCATCGACAGCATGAGCCCCACCGAAACGGCGCGGGCCATCTCCCGTCTTAACGCCGAAAACCAGGGGCGCCTGTTCGAACTTCTGTCCCCCGAAGATGCCGCGGAGGTCATCGAAGATATCTCCGATGCCCAGGCCGCCGACCTGATCGAGGAGCTACCTCCGCAGCAGGCCGCCGCGATCCTCGAAGAGCTCGACAGCGACCACCTGGTCGACCTGCTCGGGGAGATGGATGAAGAGGACGCCGCGGCGATCCTTGAGAATATGAGCCCGGATGAGGCGCTGGAGGCCCGGCAGTTTCTAGCCTATCCGGCCGACACCGCCGGCGGCCTGATGATTTCCGAATACCTCAGCTATCCGGCCGAGCTGACCATCGGCGAAGTGCTCAGGGACCTGCAGGACAACCGGGAAACCTATGCCGACTACAATGTTCAGTACTTTTACGTGACCGATCATGCCGAGCGCCTGCTGGGGGTGCTGCGCATGCACGACCTCCTTTTTCTCCCGCGAAGCGCCGCCCTCGATAAAGTCATGATCCGCACCCCCCACCATATTGCGGTTGCAGCGGGTCTCGATGAACTACGCGACTTCTTCGAGGAACACGCCCTGTTCGGTGTTCCGGTCATCGACAGCGACGGGAGGCTGGTCGGCGTCGTTCTCCCCGAATCGGTCGAAGAGGCGCGCCGCGAAAAGACCGTGAAGCAGTTTCTGGGTTTGAGCGGGATTATCGGCGGTGAGGAATTTCGGACCATGCCTCTGCTCAACCGCGCCGGCCGCCGGCTTTCCTGGTTGAGCCTGAACATCGTGCTCAACATTATCGCCGCCAGTGTCATCGCCCTCTACCAGGACACCCTGGCGGCGGCCATCACCCTGGCGGTCTTTTTGCCCATGGTCAGCGACATGAGCGGCTGCAGCGGCAACCAGGCGGTTGCCGTCAGCATGCGTGAACTTTCCCTGGGCCTGGTACGGCCCAACGAATTGCTGCGCGTATTGGGCAAGGAGGCGAGTCTCGGTGTGATCAACGGGCTGGCGCTCGGGGTGCTGCTGGGAGGCGTGGCGCTGCTCTGGAAGGGGAACCCTTATCTCGGGCTGGTGGTTGGCGGGGCGCTGGCGGCCAATACCATCGTGGCGGTATCGCTCGGCGGACTGCTGCCGCTGCTGCTCAAGAAACTCAAAATGGATCCAGCCCTTGTTTCCAGCCCGCTGCTGACCACTGTTACGGATATGTGCGGTTTCTTTTTCGTGCTCAGTTTCGCCACCGCCGTACTGCCGCGCCTGGGTGGGTGACTGGTGACCGAACTGATGGAGGGTCGGTAGTTTCTGTCTGACCCCTGCTCTCCAGTGTCGTGTCATGTGTGAGGTGTCTGGTAAGTCGCCGTAATTTATTGCCTGATCAATGAAAAAAAATTCTCGACTAGCCTTAGCTTAATCGGGATTTTTTTGAGGCAGAGCAGGTGAAAAAGGACAAGACTTGGCCCGACACAGCACGCGTGACACGACACTAATACAGCGCCCCGAACAGATCGAGGTGGGTCAGGTAGAGGCGAAGGTCGAACTCGAGCTGGTGATAGGCCGGTTCCATGTGTTCGCAGAGGTTGTAGAAGGCCTTGTTGTGTTCCTTTTCTTTGAGGTGCGCCAGTTCGTGGACGACGATCATGCGCAAAAACTCCAGGGGCGCCGTCTTGAAAATGGTGCCGACGCGGATCTCGTGTTTCGCCTTGAGCTTGCCCCCCTGTACCCGGGAGATGAAGGTGTGCACCCCGAGGGCTTGATGGATTACGTTGATCTTGCTGTCGAAGGCCACCTTGCTCAAGGGGCTGGCCTTGCGCAGGAACCGGTTCTTGAGCTCGACGGTGAAGTCGTAGAGCGCTTTGTCGGTCTTGATCTCATGGGCAACAGGGTATCTCTTGAGCAGCACCTCTCCCAGCCGTTGTTCGGCGATGAGTTGGTTGACCTGCCCGGTCAGCTGTTCCGAATAGCCGGTCAGATATGTTAATTCCTGCATCAGCTTTTGACCTTTTCAGGCAGCGGCCGGGTGGCCGGAAGCGAACACAAAAAAAGGCGCCGAAGCGCCTTTTTTTGTGTTCTGAAACATTTTATACGATGGCTTTCATGCCCTGCATGGCGGCACGCAGCTCCTGACCGATCTCTTCGATGAAGTGATCGCGAATGACGGCGTTGACGGCGACCAGGGTACTGTTGTCGACGCTGGTCTCGGTGCTGTCGAGCCCTTTACCGATCACGTCGGTGCCGACCTTGGCCATAAAGTCCTGCAGCAGAGGGACGCAGGCGTGGGCGAAGAGGTAGCAGCCGTACTCGGCGGTGTCGGAGATGACGCGGTTCATTTCGTAGAGCTTCTTGCGGGCGATTGTGTTGGCAATCAGCGGCGTCTCGTGCAGCGACTCGTAGTAGGCCGATTCGGGCTCGATGCCGACTTCAACCATGCTTTCGAAGGCAAGCTCTACGCCGGCCTTGACCATGGCCACCATCAGGATCGCCTTGTCGAAGTACTCCTGCTCGGAGATCTCGCCGGCTGCTGCGGTCTTCTCGAAGGCGGTCTGACCGGTCTGCTCGCGCCAGGTCAGCAGGTTCACATCGTCGTTGGCCCAGTCTTCCATCATGGTGCGGGAGAATTCGCCGGTGATGATGTCGTCCATGTGCTTCTGGAACAGGGGACGCATGATCTCTTTGAGCTCTTCGGAGAGCTTGAAGGCGATCAGTTTGGCCGGGTTGGAGAGGCGATCCATCATGTTGGTGATGCCGCCGTGCTTGAGCGCTTCGGTGATGGTCTCCCAGCCGTACTGGATAAGCTTGACGGCGTAGGGGGCGTCGATGCCGTTGGCGGTCATTTTGTCGAAGCAGAGCAGGGCGCCGGCCTGCAGCATGCCGCAGAGAATGGTCTGCTCGCCCATCAGGTCCGATTTGACCTCGGCGACGAAAGAGGACTCGAGAACGCCGGCGCGGTCGCCGCCCTGGGCGGAGCAGAGGGCCTTGGCGATTTCGAGGCCGTCATCGTTGGGGTCGTTCTCGCCGTGGACGGCGATCAGGGTCGGCACGCCGAAGCCGCGCTTGTACTCTTCACGGACTTCGGAGCCGGGGCACTTGGGGGCGACCATGATGACGGTGAGGTCCTTGCGGATGACCGTCCCTTCCTCGACGATGTTGAAACCGTGGGCGTAGGAGAAAACCGCGTCCTGCTTCATCAGCGGGATCACGGTGTTGACCACGTCGGTGTGCTGCTTGTCCGGGGCGAGGTTCATGACGATGTCGGCGGTGGGGAGCATTTCTTCGTAGGAGCCGACGGTGAAGCCGTTTTCGGTGGCGTTCAGGTACGACTGGCGCTTCTCGGCGATCGCTTCCTTACGCAGGGTGTAGGAGACGTCGAGGCCGCTGTCGCGCATGTTGAGGCCCTGGTTCAAGCCCTGGGCGCCGCAACCGACGATGACGATCTTCTTGCCTTTGGCGTACTCGCAGCCGTTAGCGAATTCGGAGGCGTCCATGAAGCGGCAGGTGCCGAGTTCCTGAAGTTTGCTGCGCAGCGGCAGGGTGTTGAAGTAGTTCTGACCCATTCTGTTTGAGGTCGATGCTAATTGAGCAAGTATAGGCACCTTATCCGATTTTTCACATTGCGTAAATTGATTTGTTGTGCATATTGTGTTGCGTATTTTGCAACGCCTAGATTCTGAGGAACTACCGGAAAACCGTCGGGACTCGCCCCGACAAGCGACCTACTTTTTGAAAGCCGCCAAAAAGTAGGCAAAAATCGGCTTCCCCTGCGGGGGGCATTTCTGTCGCCAAGGATTGTTGCTCTGGCAGCCAGATGTGCAGGCGATTCGGGCGGCTCTTCGTGGCGACTCCCTGCGTGCAGGACATTCAGCGAGGAGATGACGCGATGTGGTTTTCGGGCCTGGGTCCGAGGGTTTATTTGGGGTTTGAAAAGGAAAAAATATGGATATTCGAGAACTCGAAATCTTTCTCACCGTCGCCGAACTCCTCCACTTCGGCCGGGCCAGCCAGGCCTGCAATTTGAGCCCCTCGGCGCTGACCCGCACCATTCAGCGACTCGAAGAGGAGGTGGAGCAGCCGCTCTTTATTCGCGACAACCGCACCGTCACTCTCTCTGCCGCCGGCGAGCAGTTCCGCAACTACGCCAGGCAGGCCCTGCACGAATGGCAAGGTTTCAGATCGTCGATGCAAAGCGACCAGGCCATCGCCGGCACCCTTTCAATTTACGCTTCGATCACCGCCGTCTACAGCCTGCTCCCCCACCTGCTTGAGTCCTACCGCAGCGCCTACCC
>CALZIC010000130.1 GCA_945787285.1 uncultured Desulfuromonadales bacterium | reverse complement strand
AGCAGGATCCTCGGAGCTCTTGACCCTGACTTCCTGACGGGTCAGGCGGATTTTATTTCCAAGCCGGTCAGTCGCTTCGAAGTCAAAGACGATGATTTCGTCGGCGACCTGCGCCATCAGCTGGCTGCGGGTCCGAATGATCCCGAAGTGCATGGCGGTTCGAAATTCGTCGCCTTTGCGCCGATGAAAGGAACTGAGAATCGGACGCCCGGTGGACGTATCGATCAGTTCAACCTGGATATTCAGATAGGGGATGACCCCCTCGCGCCCCACCCTGCGGTCGCCGATGTCGATGACCTTTCCGCGGACAACGGCATCGACCACCAGGTTCTTGCCGAGCTCGCCATACATCTTTCTCGGAGACTCGACAAAATCGTTGGCCAGAATCCGGCTTCGCAGCAGAAAACTTCTCACTTCACCTTCGCCGACCACCTCGAACTGCGCCGAACGGATCAGGGCGTTGCGGAAGACGTTGCTGACCAGCGCCCCGCCGGAAGGCTCGTCACTTTCATTCTGAAAGGGCAGAACGGCTATGCGGCAGAGCTGGCGATCGCCCTCCGGAGTCAGAACATAGGTATTGACTCTCTTCGGAGCGCAAGAGCAGCAGACCAGAACCCCGAGGCCGAACAGTGCAGCCCTGAAAAAATACGGCAGCAGGATCCTCGGAGCTCTTGACCCTGACTTCCTGACGGGTCAGGCGGATTTTATTTCCAAGCCGGTCAGTCGCTTCGAAGTCAAAGACGATGATTTCCCCATCGGTATCCTCGGGGACTTCAACGACCGCCGGCATACCGGCGCCCCGTTTATACAGCAGAGCTACGCCTTGTTCGGTTTTAGCCTTGAGCTGCCAGGCGACGATGGGCACCTGCTCCTCCCCCTTGCGTTGAATATGCAGAAAAGTGATGCCGTCCTGGTCGTCGGTAGAGACATTCAGACCGGCCACAGAGGTCTGCAGGGCCACTTTCTTCGTTGTCGAGGTATGGTTTCCCGCGGCGTCCCACACATGCAGGCTGAGGTCATAGACACCGTCGGCCAATTTGCGCTGCCGTGAATCGAGCCCTTTCCAGACCATTCTTTTCGGCACGCCGCCGTCGTATTCTTCACGAACAACGGTTCGGCCCTCTTCGTTCTTGATTTCAACAGACCACCGCTCAGTCTTCAGAGGGTTCTCGACCTGAGACGAGATGATCAGATGGGACCTGAAAACGGTAACACCATCGAGTTCAAGGCCCTTGTTGAAGGCCATCTGCACATTGGGCGGCTGGTTGATAATCTCGTAATGGCCAAGCCTTTCGAGACGCTCGGCCGGCTTTCCTTCTCCCCAGTCGAGAATCAGCGATACAGGGTAGAGGCCATCCCCCTGGTCCGCCACGATCAGCGCGCGATAGATGTCCGAGCCACCTTCATGTCGCAGGGGGAATTTTTTCCCGCCGACCTCCAGGGCCATATCGACAGGCTCTACTGCGAGAAAACGGATGCGCAGGCGGCACTCCACCGGTTCGTTACTTTTGAGGTATCGCGGCGAAACCAGCAGGCTGTGAACCTCGTAAGGCGGGGAGACGGTCTCCGGACTGCGAGCAAAATAGTCCTCGATATCCTCAAAGGCATTATCGAGCAGAACGGGACGCAGTTCATCGATACTGGCCGGTTCGCCCAACCTGAGCAGACCGATATGCTCGGAGAGGCTGGTGGCCCGGGTGGCTCCCCAGACCGGTATTCCCGACTCGGCATCGATAGCCGAGAGGACGAAACCGAAGGCCGGATCGAGACCACCCCGATCCTCGGTAACCGCTCCGGTGAAGACATGGGTGCAGCCTAGTTCACGTCCGAGTTTTCTGGTCAGAAAGGCGTTGAGATAGCCGGTGTTGCGCACCCTGTTCTCGGCCATGAACCGGGTTATTTCATCGGCGGCAACGACTTCGAAGCCGTGGTACTGAAGGGCTTCGGAAACATCCCGGGTGAAGGTCAGGTTGACCGCGTTGTCCCCCTGGGAGATATCGGCCATGTGCAATACGGCCACTCTCTGCGCATGGACGCCGGGCACCCCGAACAGGCCAACGACAAGCAGAGAAAAAAGCAGTCTGCTTGCTATGGATTGGCTGACTTTGCTGACAGTGAAAAATCCCATAGTCTACCTCTCTACTGGATTGTGTTTAACAACCGCTGGACGAGCCTGAGAGTAACCTGGTTGGCGTCTTCGCTGGCAAATCCGAACAGACGATCGAAGGTTTTGTATCCGCTTTCTGTGGCGCTGGCCTGCCAGATGATGGATCCAGAACTGATATCGACCATCCGCAGGGTGGCGGCAACGACCCAGTAGCTGTAGGGCCCGTTGCTGACCATGCGGTAGTCGTCGATCGCCCCGGCAATATAGGCATCGACCTTGAGTCCCTTGCCGAGGCGCTGCCCGAGAGCCTTATCGAGAAGAGAGCCCTCTTCGCTGGCGACCTCCTCATTGAGAAAACGCTGCAGCTCTCCCTTTTCGGCCAGGTCGTAATAGCCCTGGGCGAGTATGGAGGTGCTCAAAATGCCGCGAACGCGCTCGGCGGCAAATTTATCTTCGGTGTTGTTTTCAAAGGGCAGAACGGCGATGCGTTCGACATAGCCCAGGTCGATACCCTCGGCAATGTAGGACTGTTGCTTGACGGCGCAGCCGGACAGGACGCCAACAAGGATAAACAGAAAAGCGGTCAGCTTCAATCCATTCAATATTCGGTTTTTTTTCATCTCGAGACACCTCGTGTAAAAAATTTATATAAACATCTGCAGTTGCGGTTTCAGGTCCGGCCCCCCCGGAGAATTCGGGCACATCTCCCCCTACAGTTGGACATTGAACTGGGTGAAGAAATCCCACTCGTCCACCCCTTCGAGAATCCGGATACTGTAGCGGTTGTCAAGGTTGAAATGGGGGCTGATCGCGTAGTTGAGGCCAAGGTTGTAGGCCTTTTCGTCCTCTCCCCGCAGAACCCAGAATACGCCGCCGTTGGTCTCGATCTTCCGGGTCAAACGCCAGAAGAACGATCCGTTGAAGATGGTTCTTGCGGAATCTTCGTCCCAATCCAGGTTGCCCTGAAGGGAAAGCAGGTCGGAGGGACGATAGTTGGCACCGACACCGTAAAAGACCATCTCGCTGGAAACATCCTCGTCGCCGCTCCCTACCTCGGTATCGGTACGGGAATAATCGTAATTGAAATCGAGGTTCAGTTTGGGCGAAAGCCGGGCGGTCAAAGTCAATGAGCCGCTGTAGTTGATACTCTTACTGTCGCTTTCAAAACTGTTGGTTCGACCCCACGCCCCGTTGAAGTTGGCCGACAGGTCAGGAAAAAGCAGGGCGATGGCGTTGAAATTAACCAAGTCGGAGGTGCTCTCGCGATTGCTCTCCTCATACGAGTCGGTGCGGGTGAAGCCCAGGGAGTAATCGACGGTCGAGAGGGGCTTGTCATTGAGAGAGACCGAGTATGAGCGGATAATCCTCTCCGGCAGTCCCTCGTTGTTGTCTCGATTTTCGCTCACTCCCGAGGAAATGGACATGCTCGGGCTGATGGCGTAGGTTGCCCCGACCGACTGGAAGAGGGTCCAGGAAACATCGGCGCTGTCGACCTCGCGGCGATTATAATCGCCGGTGTAGGAAACGGACCAGCGACTGCTCGGCCGGTAGGTGACCGACAGGTTGGTCTTGTAGTTCAGGGTATCGGAAGACTCGCTGATGGTCTCTCCAAAGCCCGAAACCAAGTTGCCGGGCTGCAGTTCGGTAACAAAGGCGTTGCCGGCAACCGCCGGAGCGCCCGGGCTGTCGACAACCACCTTGATATACTGAGCGGTGATCGTCGAAGGCAGGCTGATATCGATCACCGTTGCCGGCGCGGTCACCACGAATTCATCGACATAGGAAACCGAAACGGGAAAGACCTGGTTCCAGTTCAGGTTGTTGCTGCTGGTATAGACCTGCCAGCTCAACTGGGTCTGTGTCGCCGCTGGAATGGTCCGGTCGAGAAAGACCCGGATCTCCCCGATGGCCTGCAGCCCGGTCTGCAGACCGAGATTCTGATCCTGGGCGGACTGCAGTATCTCGACGACCCCGCCAACGAAGTTTCCGTTGATCAGACCGTTCTGGTTCGCCAAAGCGCCGAAGGCAGGTGTATCATCCGCGGCGGAGAGTCCCTGGACGACCGAGGGCAGGGCGATGAACCGCGGGATTCCGGAGACGGTTTCCAGCTCCCTCTTGAATTCCCGGTAAGAAACCTGCCCGGAGGCATTGACATTCAGCCGGCTTTCTAAAAAATTCTGTCCATAGGTGATCTGGCTGAGGTGGGTATCCGTTTCGCTGGTAATCCGATTGACCTTGTCCTCGGTCGAGTCATACCGGTAGTCGTAGGAGAAGGTTATCAGCTCCCAGTCGTGCAGCAGATTGGCCACGAAATTTTCCGACTCGACGTCGAGCACCCGGGGACTTGCGTCATCGTCGGTAAAATTCTGACCGTAACTAAGACGCAGTTTCGGCAGATCGGGTACCAGGCTGAACCAATTGGCATTCCACGACTTATTATTGATGGTGGGCCGGTCATCAGATTTCGATTCGATGGTCGACCCATTCAGGTTCAGCACCGACCAGTCGTTGCGCACATCGAAGGTCAGCGAGGGATTAAACAGGCTCTGATCCGGGGAATCCGAAGGGTTCACATCGTTGTAACGGACATTGGCCGAGAAATCAGTCCCGGCTGACAGGGCCTTATCAAAACCGAGATTGTACAGCTGCTCAAAAGAGGAAGTACTCTCAACCGCGTCGCCGCCCGTTTCCCGTTGTCTCCAGGTTCCGTCGAAAAAGAACGGATCTGCAGAAGCCGCAACCGGGCAAAACCAGGCGAACAACACCAGAACCAGGCCGACTGTACCTGTTTTGCGTCTGCGAAAGATGTTGAAAAGTAATTCCATGCGCCCTTCAGATCTTTATCGGATGTTTATCTGGTGTCAGTTTCCTGAGTCGTCAAACCCGGCTTCGGATGAATTTAACTCCGCAAGCGGATCTCGCCCCCTGTCCGGACCGTCACAGGGACAGGTCATGGGCCGAGTTATGGCATTCGTTGCATACCGGAAACTTCCGGTGAATCTTCTTAGCATGCCGGTGCCCATGGCAGATAATACACTCGGGTATCAGGCGATGCTGCATCTTGTGACAGTAGGCACAGGCGAGTTTCCCGTGCTTATAGGGCATATTCTTTAACTTTTCCGCCTGTTCGGGATGACACCCCTTGCAAAAGGATACAGGGGTGCTGTCCGGATAGCGAACCAGTGTCGGCATATGCGGACCATGACAGGTCAGGCAGTTTTCGTATTGCATTTCCGGAGTGTGAGGCTCGTGACACTCCAGGCAGGTCAGGAACTCGCCGTGCTTCAAGTGACAGTTGGTGCAGTCCTGCTCGGAGTGCTTGCTCGGATAACGTTGATTCTCCTCACCCTGCCGGGAATGGCAGCTAATGCAGACCGGTTTCAGCGCCCTCTCCGTATCGAAGGAAATTTCCAACGGGGCATGGGGATCGTGGCATGCGAGGCACCCAGAAACGGCATAGTGCTTTTTGTCCGCGGGGGCATGACACCTCGAGCATTCGGGAATGACATCCCTTCCGACCGGCGGGTGTTCGAGATGGCAATCGGTACAGTTCAGTTGCGCCTGATGTTTTGCCCCCCTGACCGAAAATTCTTCGATCAGCTTATCGTGGCATTTGATGCAATCGCCCGGCAGGAGCGTACCTTCCAGGGCGTGAGCCGGCAGCCCTCCCATGAAAAGGACGACCAACACTCCTGAGAGCAAGAAAACGGCGCGGTTTTTCAAGGCATGTAATCCTTTTTTAACGTTCGCCCCATGTACTGCCCGCCGCCGGTTAAGCGAAAGGGCAATCTCATGCGGTATCGTCTGGTCCTTCAGGTGAGACATGAGGTGCAGTTGCAAAACTACATTCTTAAACGCAGCCTATATTCGTTTTACCCCTCACCCCTCACGGAGTCAGTTCCCCCTAAAACCTCTTTTCTTCGGTCAAAAGAATCAGAAGTTCAATCCTCCGGTTTACGGCGCGCCCTTCTGGGGTGGCATTGCTGGCAATCGGCTGCAATTCACTGTAGCCATTGATAAAGAGGCGATCTTCATCAAGGATATTATTCTGAACGATATACCGGGCAGCGGCCTCGGCACGCCTGATGGACAGATCGTCATTGTAAGTTTCGGAACCTTTGCTGTCGGTATGCCCTTCTACCCGAACAAGAATCCGGCCTTCTTTTTCTTCAAGCAGCTCCTCGAGAACCTGGCTGAGGGCTTTTTTGCCCCGCTCGGAAAGGTCGGCACTGTCGAAGTTGAAGGAGAAGTCGGGCAGGTGCACCTTTTTGTAAAGCAGTGTTTTTAAAGGGGCGCCGCCGGCGGAATAACGACGGCCTTTGACCGAGAACCGCTGATCGCTATAAACGAGGATTTCCTCGGCAGCGGAAGCCGGGGTGGTGATCACGACGGCACCTGAATCCAAAGCGGTCGCAGCAGCCGGGCCCTGTTCAGCCTTCAGAGCTTCATCTTCGCCCTCGACAATCTCTTCAACGATCAATTCATCAACGCGCTGGGCGATGATCTGACCGGTCTCTTCACGGTTTACGTTGAGTTCTTCCTGCAGATCTTCGATATCGCCGACAATCTCGGTCTCCTCGATTGACTCCTCGACTTCGAAGACCTGGATGCGATGATTGAAGGTGTCGGATATGAGAATATTCCCTTGACTGCCGACGGCCACGTCCGTGGGATATTGAAACCATCCCCGACTGGTCCCTTTGCCGCCGAATTCAAACAGATATTTTCCTTCCAGGGAATAGGCCGAAACCGCATGTCTCATATAATCCGTGACATAGATCTTTTGCCTCTGGTCGTCGACGGCAATGCCTCGGGGGCGGGCAAGTTTCCCCTGCACCCCGCCTTTTTGGCCAAAACTGTAAAGGAATTTTTCGTCTTTATCGAAAACAAAGACCTTGCTGAACTGCTCGCTCAGAAAATAGAGCCGGCCCTGGCTATCCTTGGCTAGAGAGACGACCGAAGCCCCCTCGGAAATGCCGTGAAGCTCGATCTTCGGTTCCATGGTGTACAAAAAGCGCCCCTCGGAGTCCAGGACCAGAACCTTAGACCCGTTGACCGCGACGACATACATCTTGTCATCGGCCCCGATCACCAGACGGTAGGGGACAAACGAGCCGGCCCCCTCGAATCCTGAAAAGAAAATCCGCCTGACCAGAAGGAGCGATCCGTCGAGCACGGCAATATGCGCGTCGCGTTCATCACTTTGACCGACACAGACAAAGGACTGCCCCTTGTGGACATAGACGCTGTAGGCGGGCTTGACCTTGCGGCCGCCTCCGATATTTAATTCGGGGAAATAATCAGGCCCGTAAACGACCAGGCTCCCCTCCCCTCCGATGGCGCCATAGACTTCTTCAAGCACCGGATCGTAATAGAGACTCGCCGGGTAGGTAATGTTGTTTCCGAGAGCATCCTGCCTGATCACCTTGACGCTTTTTACCCGGATCTCCTTCATCTGCTCCGCCAGCGCCGAACCAGCAGTACAGAAGAAGCCCATCAGCAGTAAAAAGAGAACGAGAACATCAGTTTTTTTGACTTTTATATGCATCGAATAAATAATTTTTGACCTAAAGAGGAGATCTGCGCGGTGTATTTATCAACCAAAGCCAAAAGGAAGCAAATATCGAGCCAATCATTAAAGTTACAGGAAAAGGGCCGCTCCGCCCCCAGTTGCCAAGCGACATGAGCAGATTCCGCAGTTTAACGGACGCGGATCGGCGAATTGCCGTTTTTACCTTAGCCTGAATCGGCCGGTTAAATGCCCGCAAACGTTTCAGTTAACCGCCGTAGGAGTGCAGACCGGAAAGGACCAGGTTCACCCCGAGGTAGCAGAAAATGGTGGCGGCAAAGCCGACGATCGA